>NZ_BCBG01000026.1:0-77182 GCF_001320485.1 Pseudomonas sp. NBRC 111130 | reverse complement strand
GCCATGCGCACCTGTTCGACATCTGCGGCTGCCTTCACCCGGATGCGGAACACCGAAGCACCGCCGCTCTGTTGCAAGGTTTCGAACCAAGACTGCTCGCCATCTTCGCAGGTGCTGATGATATCCCCGGGAGCAATGCCGTAGGCATAGAAAGGCAGACTGTCGACCTGGTAGCCCGTGGCGGTGCGTTTTGCCCAGAGACCTTCGACCGAGGCCGGCGGGTAGCCGTGGGCGTCCTGCTCCAGGCGCCAGAGCACGATCTTGTATTCGCAGGGCATGTTCAGGGTCAGTTGCAGGAAGGCGCTCCATGGTAATGCCCTTTGCCTGCGGTGTCTGTACCGGCCCGGTTGCCGGTACAGGCAACCTGACATTCAGAAGTAATAACCGATATTGATATTGGTCCGGTAATACCAGTCATTGCTCCCCACCGAGCTGGTACTGGTCCAGCCCGTGCCATTCTCCGCCCCACCGAACGGGTTGGCATTGCGCGCCCAGGTCAGGTCGACCCAGGCCATGATCGGCATCGCCAGGAACTGCACACCCACGGTGAACATCTGCGAGTCATCCCAGCCGCGCTTGTCCTTCATCATCCGGCTGTAGTCGGTATACAGCTTGACCTTCTTCAAATGGCCGAGGCCCGGCGTGAACACGTCATAACCGACGTTGAGCGCCGTGATGGTCGCCTTCGACGCGATCAGGTAAGCCGGGGTCAGGCCGTTGCCACCCATCAGTACCGCATCGTCGCTGACACCCGTAGGGTTACGTGGATCGTATTCATAGCGGATGGCCTGGCCAGTGATCGTCCAGTTGCCGCGGTTGACCAAGGCATGCATGCCTGCCGCCCAGTAGTCGCCATCGTCATGGGTGGTGGCGTTGTACAACTCGGCGCTGGACAGCGAGGCGCCCAGCTCGGCCTTCCAGCCTTCGCCGCTGAAAGTGCGGGCGAGCCGGGCGTTGACCTGGTTGCGCTTTTCGTTGTCCTGGCGCGACTGGGTGAAGGCCACGGCGTTGTCGTCCAGGTCGCTGAAACGGCCGACCTCCGGTGAGTAGCGGATGCCGGTGGGCAGCATCCGCGGGAAGTAGCCCAGTTGCAGGTCCCAGCCACTGTCCTTGTAGCTGTACTTGAGGCCGGTGCCTGCGCTGACGCCATAGCCCATGAAGAACGGGATGTGATAGCTCCAGCCGAACTGCGGATAGGGCTCCAGGCCGAACGGCTTGAACGGCGCACCCAGTTGCAGGTTGGATTGCTCGTCGATGCGGTAGCCGACGAAGCCGCGGTCGATGGCGCGCTTGCCGTCGTCCTGGAACCAGTAGCCGACGTCGGCGAACAGCTGGCGATGGCGCGCCTGGAGGTCCAGGCGGAAAGTGTCGAAGAGGAACCGACCGTTGTTCTCGGTGGTGTCCCAGTGCTCGTCGCGGTAGTTGACCCTCAGGGCGCCGCCGATGTCCAGGCTGCTCTGGCCGTCGTCGCTGCGCCAGGCGACATGTGGGAAAGGCTTGCGGGTACCGGGCGGCTGGTCGGGGGCCGCCGGGCCAGGCTCGGCGGCCAGGGTGGTGCAACTGGAGACGAGCAGACCGAGGGTGATCAGGTATCTGTTCATGCTATGCCCTGCAAGGTTGAGGCAGTTTTCGCGGGCAGCAGCGGGCCCTCACCGCCTCGAACGGGTGTTTTTGGAGGGGTAGCTGGCTAATAGCGAAAACCGGGGGTGGTTTTATTGTTTTGGTTTCGTAATAGCCTGGGCTGGCCCCTTCGCGGGTGAACCCGCTCGCACAGGTACGGCGCAGTATTCAGGACCTGTGGAGATCCTGTGGGAGCGGGTTTACCAGCGAAGTGGCCGGCACAGGCAACTCAGAGGTCGAGCACCAGACGCCGGCTCTTGCAGCCCGACACACACACCATCATCGAACCATTGGCCGCGCGCTCGGCCTTGCTCAACACGCCGTCGCGGTGGTCGATATCGCCTTCCAGCACCCGCGTCTCGCAGGAGCCGCACACGCCTTCACGGCAGCTATGGTCGATATCGCAACCGGCCTCGAGCAGCACGTCCAGCAGGTTGAGACCCGGTTCGACTTCGAGGGTCTTGCCACTCTTGCTCAACTCGACGCTGTAGCGGTCCAGGGCATCCTCAGCCGCCGTCACCTCCACGGGGGTGAAGCGCTCGATATGCGCGTGCTGATACCCCAGTTGCTCGCACACTGCTTCGAAGGCATCGAGCATCGGCGTCGGCCCGCAGCAATAGAAGTGCGTGTCCTCCGCCCGCCCCGCCAGGTAATGCGCCAGGTCCGGCAAACTGCCTTTCTCGTCGTTGAAGTGGTACACCACCTTCGCCCCCAGCTCTGCCAATGGCTCCAGCAAGGCCGCCTCGCGCCGTGAACGGGCGCAGTAGACCAGCTCGGCCGAGCGCCCCAGTGCCAGCAACTGCCGGAACATGCAGTAGATCGGCGTGATGCCGATGCCGCCGGCTACCAGCACGCTGTGGCTGGCGCGGGTGTCTAGGGCAAAGTGGTTGCGTGGCTGCGAGATGGTCAGCTGCGTACCCACCCGCAACTGCTCATGGACGTAGCGCGAGCCGCCGCGGCTGCCGCGGTCGCGCAGGATGCCGACCACGTAGCGGCCCTGGTCACTGGGCGAGTTGAGCAGCGAATAGCTGCGCACCAGGCCGTTGGGCAGGTGCAGGTCGATGTGCGCGCCAGCCTCGAACGGGGCGAACACGGTGTCGCCCCAAGGCCGCAGTTCGACGCTGATGATGCCGTCGGCTTCATGGCGCAGGGTATGCACCAGCGCGCTGACTGTGGATGCGTTGGACATCGCTCACCTCACGGCAGTTGTTTGGCTTCGATCAGGGCCAGTTGTTCCTTGGCCTTGGCTTTCAGGTAGCGGCGCAGGCGCACCACGCCGAGGTCGTGCTGGTACAGGTTCTCGCGCTGGTTGGCGTCCGCTTCCATGAACTCCAGCAGCACGCGGTCCTGTTCCAGCACCGCCCAGTGTCGTGCCTCCAGGCGGTTCTTGTAGAGGAAGCGCCACGTGTCGCGCTGCCAGCCGGTCAGCGGTCGGGCGCGCCAGTGGAATACCGCTGCCAAGGCGCGGCTGCTCGGGGTATAGCTGCCAATGATGGTGAAGTTGCCGCCTGGGCCGCCAGTCTTTGGGTAGGGAATTTCCAGGCGCAGCCAGTGGCAGCCGTTGTCGAGGAATTCGGTCCAGTCGAAGTTCACGCCGCGCTGGCCTTCCTTCTCGAAGAAGAAACCATGCTCGGTATCGCGGGTGACGAACCTGGCGGTAGCCTCGCCTTCGCTCATCGAGTGCGACATCTTGTGCAGGTAGGTGCCGTGCATCGGGTCCATGACGTTGTCGAGCACATAGCGGTAGTCGCCTTTCCACTCGGTGTAGCAAAGGAAGCTGCTCCACTCGGGCGAGGTCAATTGTTCGGGCAGCACCAGCTCGGGCGGGGTGTCCAGGTGCGGCTCGGTGGCGTTGAACAGGAAGATCGCGCCGGCCACCTCGCGGGTATGGAACATCCGCGTCGGGCGGCTGCCTTCGAGCTTGCAGCCCGGGCTGCCGGGCACCTTGGTGACGGTGCCGTCGCAGCGTACTTCGACGCCGTGGTACGGGCACTGCAGGCGGTCGCCCAGTACCGGCCCCTGGGACAGCGGCGCGCCACGGTGCGGGCAGTGGTCCTCAAGGGCGTGGACGTGGCCATCGTTGTCGCGCCACAGAGCGATCTTGTAGCCCAGGCGGCGGATCGACAGCGGCCGGTCAGTCAGCAGTTCCGACGGCAATACCGGGAACCACAGGTCCTTGAGGCCATTGGCCAGGTGCTGTTCAACAGGGTCGACGGTTACATGCATGTTCATCTTGTTCTATCTCCCGCGGGTCATTCGCCCAGCCGTGCCATCAGGGTCTTGAAAGCGTCTTCGGTCCACTCGCCGCTGGTCAGCGGGCAGGGCGGGCCGGCCAGGTTGAGGTGGGCGAGCAATTCACCCAGCTGACTCACGCCGTTGCCGTAGGCGCGCTCGATGGAATCGCCGAGCAGGTCTTCGAATGGCGTGTTGGGGCGTTTGCGTGCCTGGTGGGGCTGCAGGTAGACCTCGGTGTTGCTCATGGGGTGGCCCTCAGTTGTTCTTCGGTTTGTCGGTGAGGAATTTGCCTTGCGGCGCTTCTGCGTGCTGCTGGCGTCGGGTGTTGCCGTCGATGCCCCCGGCGATCGCCCACTCGGCGAAAACGGTCGGCCCGGGTTCGAATTCACGGGGTTGCCAGTCGCCGGTCAGCTGATCTTCGTCGGCGTAGTACTCCACCAGCGCGCCGGCCGGGTTCTTGAAATACCAGAAGAACGCCGACGACACCGGGTGACGGCCTGGGCCGATCTCGGTATCCCAGCCGCAGCGCGAGATGTGCATGCCGCCGCCGAATACTTCGTGCAGGTCGCGCACGGTGAAGGCCACGTGGTTGAGGCCAGCGCGCGGGGCCGGCAGCTGCAGCATGAACAGGTCGTGGTGGCCGCCTTCCTCGGCAGTGCGCAGGAAGGCGCCGCGGTTGGGGTAGCGGTCCGAGGCCTGGAAGCCGAAGCGCTCGTGGTAGAAAGCTTCGCAGGCGTTGACGTCGGTGACGAAGAACACCACGTGGCCGACTTCGATGGGTGTGGCGCGCTCGTACACCGGGGCCGGCTTGTTGATGCGGCCCTTGGTCTGCCAGGTGTTGTGGCCGCTGCATTCGAGCTGCAGCGCGCGCTTGCGGGTGACCTGCAGGCGGATCGCCAGGCCATTGGGGTCGGTGCAGCCGATGCGGCCGTTGCCCTCGACGAAGCCTGGGTCGTTGGCAATGCGCTGGCTGTACAGCGCAAGGTCGGCCTGGCTTTCCACGCCCCAGACCACTTCACGCACGGTCGAACCGGGCTCGATGGCCGGCGGCAGGCCGGGCTTGTCGATGGCGGCCAGGACCACTCGGCAGCCATTGAGGGTTTCGAAGACGACTTCGTCGTCGGCACTGCTGATCGGGGTCAGGCCCCAGTCGCTGAAAAAGCGTGCGCTGGTGGCCAGGTCCTCCACGCCATAGGTGACTTCGTCGATGCCCAGTACGCTCATTGCCCTGCCTCCACGCCGGCCCAGGCCAGCGGCTGTTCGTTCATGCCCCAGTAGAGGCTTTTCTGTTCCATGTACTGCAGGATGCCCAGGCGGCCCTTTTCCCGGCCCAGGCCGCTGTCGCGCCAGCCGCCGAACGGGGTCGAGATGGAGAACTGCTTGTAGGTGTTGATCCACACCGTGCCGGCCTGGAGCTTGCGCCCCAGTGCCCAGGCGCGTTTGTAGTCACGGCTCCAGATCCCCGCGGCCAGGGCGTACAGGCTGTCGTTGGCCTGCTTGATCAGCGTTGCTTCATCGGCGAAGGGCATGGCCACCAGCACCGGGCCGAAGATCTCTTCCTGGCACACCTGCTGCTGGTTGCCCAAACCTTCGAGGATGGTCGGCGGGTAGAAGAAGCCCTGGTCGAACAGCCCGCCGCTCGGGCGTTGACCACCCAGGCGCAGGCGGCCGCCTTCGGCCAGGCCCAAGGCCACGTAGCGCTCCACCGACTCACGGTGCGCGGCGCTGATCAACGGGCCCATCTGCGTGCGTTCGTCGGCCGGGTCGCCCAGGCGCAGTTGTGCGGCGGCGGCGGTCAGGCGGGCCATGAACGGCTCGTACAAGGCCCGGGCGACGAACAGTCGCGAGCCGGCGATGCAGGCCTCGCCCGAGGAGCTGAAGATGCCGTACAGCACGCCCGCCACGGCGTGGTCGAGGTCGGCGTCGTCGAGCACGATGGTCGGCGATTTGCCGCCCAGCTCCAACGATACCGGCATCATCTTGTCGGCGGCAATGTGGGCGATGTGCTTGCCGGTGCTGGTACCGCCGGTGAACGACACGCGCTTGACCAATGGGTGGCGGGTCAAGGCGTCACCGAGCAGCGAGCCCTTGCCCGGCAGCACACTGATCAGTCCCTTGGGCAGCCCTGCGTCGTCGCAGATGCGTGCCAGTTGCAGGGCCAGCAGCGGGGTGATCTCCGCCGGCTTGATCACCACGGCATTGCCAGCGGCAAGGGCCGGGGCAACCTTTTGCGCTTCGCTGGCGATCGGCGAGTTCCACGGGGTGATCGCCGCGACCACGCCCATCGGTTCATACACGCTCATGCTGACGAAGTCGCCACGTGACGGGGTGATGGTTTCTTCCAGGGTTTCGCAGGCAGCGGCGAAGAACTGGAAGGTGCCTGCGGCGCTGGCCACCAGTGCGCGGGTCTCGTTGATCGGTTTGCCGTTGTCCTGGCGCTGCAGCTGCGCCAGCTCCTCGGCGCGCTCGCGGATCAGCCCGGCGATACGGTACAGCACGGTGGCGCGCTCGTGGGGTTTGCGCTGCGCCCAGCCGCTGTGCAGGAAGGCCTGGTGTGCCCCCTGCACGGCGGCTTCGACGTCGTCCAGGCTGGCGGCGTTGAGCCAGGCCACCGGTTCGCCCGTGGCCGGGTAGCAGGTGGCGTAGCGCGCACCGCCGCCCAGGCGCCAGGTGCCGGCGATGCACAGGGGTAAGGTCTGTTCCAGTGTCATGGCGTTCCCCTAGATGGAAATGGCATGGGCATGGTTGCCCAGGGCGCGGACCACGCTGTAGACGGTCAGCGCCGAGGTTTTCGGGTTGGCTTGCAAGGGCTTGCCATGCAGGCTCATTTCAAAGCCGCCGAAGGTGCCGAAGGCCTTGACCTGGTGCACGTTCTCTTGGCAGTGGGGGTCGGCGACCAGGGTGACCCGGGTATGGTCAAGGCCGAGCCCGGCCAGCGACAGGGTGGCGGCGACATTGGCGTTCTTCGGGTACAGCCGGGCGGCCTCGCGGGCGCTGCCCTGGAAGATCACCGTGGCCTCGGACAGGCTGTCGAGGGCGCAGACCTGCTCGGCCGGGGTGTCCTTCCAGGCCTGGGCCGGCTTGCGGCCGGTGTACTCCACGGTGTCAAGGCCGCCGACCTTGGCCGCCGACAGCGCGTCGATGCCACCGATGGCGCCGGGCAGCAGCTCGATGCGGGTGTCGCCGCGGGCCGCCGCTTGCTCCAGGCGCTCGACCAGCCCCGCTCGCGACAGCGCGCCGACCGATACCACCAGGCACGGGATCCCGCGCTCCAGCGCCGGCAGCACGTGCTGCTCGATAGCGCGGTGCCCGGCGCATTCCAGCAGCAGATCAGGGCGCGCGTCGGTCGGCAGCATGGTCAGCACCTGTGGCGGCCGGCGCAGGCGGGCCAGGCGCTCGGCCACCAGCGCTTCGGAGCCGGGTGAGGCGATGA
This sequence comes from Pseudomonas sp. NBRC 111130, assembly GCF_001320485.1. Lineage (NCBI taxonomy): Bacteria > Pseudomonadati > Pseudomonadota > Gammaproteobacteria > Pseudomonadales > Pseudomonadaceae > Pseudomonas > Pseudomonas sp. NBRC 111130. The sequence goes on along the minus strand of NZ_BCBG01000026.1, from coordinate 69,894 downwards.
CCGCGTCGACCTGCAGCTGGCGGTCATGCTCCAGCAGTTCCAGCACGGCCACGCCGATGGCGCCACAGCCGATCATGGTGATATGCAGCATGGGTGGGTCCTCAGGCGGCGGTGGCTTTCTGCGAGCGGGTTTCGCTGTTGGGCGGGCCGGCGAAGCGGGTGGCGAACGGGCCGACGCTGAGCATGTCGACTTCCAGCAGGAATGGCCCGTCGCTGCCCAGTGCGCCTTCGAGCACCGTGCCGAAGTCCTTCAGGTCGCGCACCAGGCCGTGCTTGAGGCCGAGCGATTCGGCGAGCTTGGCGTAGTCCGGGGTATGCAGCTCGACGTAGGCGTGCCGGGCGCCGTAGATGGCGTCCTGGATGTTGCGGATCACCCCGTAGCGCTGGTCGTTCATCAGCAGGATCACGACGTTGGCCTTTTCCTGCACCAGGGTCGCCAGCTCGCCCAGGTTGAGGATGAAGCCGCCGTCGCCGGCCAGGGCGAATACCTTGCGCCCTGGCGCGGTCTCGGCAGCAGCGATGGCTGCGCCGATGCCCATCGCCAGGCCCTGACCGATGCCGCCACCGAGGGCATGCACGCCGGCCTGCGGGTGGTACAGGTTGAGCAGGCGATTACCCCAGATGCTGTTGGACAGCGTCACGTCGCGTACCCAGGTGAAGTTGCGGCCGGTCTGCGCCTGCAACTGATCGACCATGGCCGCATACGGGCCAAGGTCTGCCACCAGCTGTCGGCGCGATTCGGCCCGCACTGCCTTGAGTTCGCTCATGAACGCCGGGTCGATGCGCAAGCGGCCTTGCAGGCGGTCAGCCAGGCCTTCCAGGGCCAGCGCGGCGTCACCGCAGATGAACAGGTCGCTTGGGTAGCTGCGGCCTTCAATGGCCGGGTTGGCATCGATGCGCAGGGTGGTGCGCGGCAGCTTCAGGGCGTACTTGAAGGTCTCGTTGCTGCGCAGCCGCGAGCCGGCCACCACCAGCGCGTCGCAGGTCTGCATGAAGCCTTCGACCAGTTTGTTCTGCGAGAAGGCACCCAGACAGCGCTCGTCATCTTCATTGACCACGCCACGGCCCTGGGTCGAGGTGATCACGCCTACGCCCAGGTCCAGCAGGCGCTTGACCTGCGCGCCGGCATGACGGGCTCCCCCGCCGAGCCAGAGCAGCGGGCGGGTGGCGCTGGCCAGGCGCTCGGCGACCAGATCGAGGGCTTCCGGGACCGGGACCGCGACCGGGATGGGCAGCGGCGACAGGTCGCCAGGCATGGGGATCAATGCCGACTGGATATCGATCGGGATCTCCACGCTGACCGGGCCGGTGGGCGCGGTGAGTGCGGTTTGCACGGCCAGCTTGAGGGTGCTCAGGGCGGTCTCTACGCTACGCACGCGGAAGGCCGCCTTGGACACGGCCTTGAGCATGGTCAGCTGGTCGCGGGCCTCGTGGATGTAGGCCAGCTCCTGATCCAGGTACGGTGTTTCGATCTGCCCGGTGATATGCAGCAAGGGGGTACCGGCGGTGAGCGCTTCGACCATGGCCCCGGCGGCATTGCCAGCGGCAGTGCCGGTAGAGGTCAGGCACACGCCCAGGCCGCCGACGCTGCGGGCGTAGGCATCGGCCATGTTGGTGGCGCCGGCTTCGCCGCGGGCCATGATGAAGCGGATGTTGCCGCGTACGGCAAAGGCGTCGAGGATCGGCATGTTGTGGATCGAAATCACGCCGAAGGCGGCCTTGACCTCGCACTGTTCGAGGAACGCGGTGATCACTGCACCGACGGTGACGGTGTTTTCGTTACGCATGGCGGGACAAGCCTCCAGAAACATCGATATGACTGCCAGTGGTGTAGGACGACAGCGGTGAGGCGAGGAACAGAATGGCTTGGGCGGCTTCCTTGGGCAGGCCCAGGCGGCCCAGCGGGATCTGCTTGCGGCGGGCCAGCTGGGCGGTCCATTGCGCCCAGTCCAGCGCACGCTCGTCACGGGCCTCGAAGCGCCGACGCCACTGCCCGGACTCGACCAGGCCGATGAGGATGCCGTTGACCCGGATACCTTCTTCGGCGAACTCGAAGGCCATCGAGCGCACCAGATTCTTCAGCCCGGCGCGTGCCGCCGAGGTGGCGACCATGTGCGGCTCGGGCTGGCTGGCCAGCAGCGAGTTGACGCAGACGATCGAAGCACCTGGTTGGCCTTGCAGCTGGGGTTTGAAGGCGCGTACGGGGTTGATCACCGAGAAGAACTTCAGCTGCAGCTCTTCGCTCCAGGCGACGTCGCTGGTATCGGCGAAGGTCGACACGCGGCCCTGCCCGGCATTGTTGATCAGCACCCGTGCCGGGCCCAGCGCGGCCTGGCTGGCGGTGGCGAAGGCATGCACGGCCTTGGCATCGAGCACGTCGCACACCTGGGCCAGCAGTTGTGCTTCAGGGAAGCGCTGACGCAGGGTGGCCTCGGTGCTGCGCAGGCGGTCCTGGTTACGGCCGCAGAAGGCCACGCGGGCACCTGCTTCGAGCAGCAGCTCGACGCAGGCCAGGCCGATGCCGGACGAACCGCCGGTGACGATGGCGGTGCTGTCGTGCAGTTGGTAGAGGTTCATCTTCAGTCCCTCATCAGCGCAGTGACCTGGCCAGCGCCGGGTCGGTAGTCGAGCAGCCGGGACAGCTCATCGGCGCTGCCGCGCACCTGGCCCAGCAGGCTGTCGAAGTTGATATGGCCGACCTGCGCGGTAGGGATGGTCAGGCCCAGCGCAGCGGCGACCCGGCCACTGGCATCGCGTACTGGCGCAGCGAGGGTCGAGATGGTCGATTCGAAGAAGCCTTCGCCATGCACGTAGCCGCGCAGGCGGTCGGCCTGGACCAGGTCGAACAGTTCCAGCACGGTTTTCGGCGTGCTTGGCGAGTGCCGTTCCAGGTGTTCCTCGGGGTACAACTCACGCAGCTCGGCCAGGCTCAGGTCGGCCAGCAGCACACGCCCCAGTACCGTGGCATGGGCGGGCAGGCGGGTACCCACGGTCACCGCGCTGGAGAACACCGATGGTGGCGAGACTTTGGCCACGTAGACGATCGAGCGGCCGTCGCGCACCACCAGGTTGCTCGGGTAGTTGAGGTGATCGCACAGCCGCGCCAGGATCGGCTGGCCCAGTTCGGTCAGCTCCAGCGAGGCCAGGTATTCGAAGCCCAGGCGCAATACCGACATGCCCAGCCGGTACTCGTTAGCGATGCGGGTGACGAACCCCATGGTTTCCAGGGTGCTCAGCAGGCGGAAGATGGTCGAGCGCGGCAGTGCCAGGCGGCGGGCCAGCTCGGGGGCGGTCAGGGTGCGGTTCTGTCGGCTGAATTCGCACAGCAGCAACAGGCCGCGCTCCAGGCCCGGGACGGTATAGCGGTCCTGATTGTCCTTCATGGCATCCGTATCGTTCATTGCACGCTACCTGTGAAAGAGGCGTCCAGTGCCCGGGCCAGGCGCCCGGCCACTGTTTCGGGTTGTTCGATGGCGCAGGCATGGCCGGCACCGTGGATCAGTCGGAACGGGGCGCCGAAAGCCTGGGCCAGAGCCCGGCAATCGTCGGCCGTGGTAATACTGTCGGCACTGCCGCAATGCACCTGGCAAGGCACCTGTAGTTCGCAATAGCGCAGCAAGTCATCGCTACACAGCAGCTCGATGGCCTGGCGGTAGCCAGCAGGCTGCAGCCGTGCCATGTTCCAGCGCACCCAGGCCAGGGCGCTGTCACTGGCGTTAGCGCAGACCAGGTTGGCGCTGCGCATCCGGGCGATGCGCTCGACCCCCAGCGTGGCCAGGTCGTGCAGGCGCTTGTCGCGCACCGCACACGCTTGCTCGGGCCTGGCGCCGTAACCGCGTGCCGGGCTTAGCAACACCAGTGCACTGACCCGCTCGGGATGGCGCTGGGCAAAGGCGGCGGCAGTCATTGCCCCCAATGAATGGCCGACCAGCACGCAGCGCTCGAGCGCTAACGCGTCGAGCAAGCTGGCCAGGCGCGCGGCGTAATCGCCAGCCCGCGGGCTGGCCATTGGCAGCGGCGCGGACTGGCCGTAACCCGGCGCGTCCCAGGCAATCACCCGGGCCCGCTGGCGCAGGCCCTGGGCGACTTGCAGCCAGCTCGCCGCGCCCGAGCCGATGCCGTGCAGCAGCACGATCGCTCGGCCACTGCCGGCTTCCCGGATCGCCTGCTGGCCATCGCCAAGTAGCAGCAGGCGTTCGCCGAACTGCCGCTGGAGCTGGCTGACGTAGGGGGCGGTGAGCGCTGGCATCGGCTTACCCGCGCTTGATCGAGGCCAGCGGGTGAGCTGGCGGGTAAGTAGGCGTGACCGGTTTCTTGGCGCCGAGCATCACGCACATCAGCGCGTCTTCGTCGCCGATGTTGATCTCTTCGCGGTACACCCCCGGCGGAACGGAAATCAGGTCGCGATCGCTGAGCACGGTCTCGAAGCGCTCGCCGTCCTTTTCGATCACCACCTTGAGCTTGCCACGCAGCACGAAGAACACTTCCTCGACGTCGGTGTGCAGGTGGGGCGGGCCTTCATGGCCGGCAGGGATGACCATGGTCGAGAAGGTGAAGTGCTCGGACGGGATGGTGTTCATGTCGCTGTTCACGCCGGTACCGCCGGTGCCCACGTAGCGCATCTGCGCGCGGCGGAACTTGGGGTCGAAGTCGGCCTGGAACTTCAGTGCGTCCCAGTCGTAGCGGCGGGTTTCATAGCGGGCGATGCGCGTCTGCATCCATGCGGCCAGGTCGGAACCTGCCGGTTGTTCCCAGGTTTTCGCTGTCTGTTGTTCAACGCTCAGATCGGTCATGGCGGTCTCCTTGTGCTCAGGGCATGACGAACCCGCCGTTGACCGGCAGGGTTTGTCCAGTGATGAAGCGCGACAGGTCGGACAGGGCGAACAGCACGGCCCCGCTGACGTCGTCGGGCAGTTGCGGGCGCTGAATGGCCCGTTGGTCGATGTACAGACGATGGCGGGCTTCAGGCACGTAGGCCGTGGCCTCGACCTGCACCAGCCCGGGGGCAATGGCGTTGATGGTGATGCTGTCGCCGCCCAGTTCGCGGGCCAGGCTGCGGGTCATGGCGATCAGCGCGCCCTTGCTGGCGACATAGGCCAGCAGGTTGGGCGCGCCCCACAGCGGGGTGTCCGAGGCCAGGTTGACGATCGCTCCGCAGCCGCTGCCGCGCAGCGCCGGCAGGGCGGCTCGGGTCATCAGCCAGGTACCGCGCACGTTCACCTGCATCACCTGGTCCCAGGTTTCGATGTCCAGTTCTTCGCAGCTCTTGCCGCCGGAGTTGGTGATCGAGGCGTTGTTGACCAGGCCATCCAGGCCGCCCAGGCGCTCGACGGTGCGTTCGATGCAGCGGCTGATCGAGGCCGGGTCGGCCAGGTCGAGGCTGACTCCGCTGACATCAAGGCCCTGTGCACTCAGTTCGCAAGCGGCCTGCTGTACTCGGCCGGCGAGGATGTCGGCGATCACGACGCGGGCACCGGCCTGGGCGATGGCCTGGGCGAAGGCGAAGCCCAGGCCGCGGGCGCCACCGGTGACCAGCACGCGGCGGCCGGCGAGGAGGTTGTGGTAGGTCATCACGAAGTACTCAGCATGGCTTTGGGGAGGTAATGCAGCACGCGTTTTTCAGCCCATACCACGGCGCCGTAGGCGAGCACGCCGATCAGCGTGAGCAGGACGATGGCCACGAACACACCCGCGGTGTTGCCCTGGCCTTCGGCGTCCACCAGCAGGAAGCCCAGGCCCTGGTTGCCACCGACCAGTTCGCCGACGGTGACGCCGATCACCGCCAGGGTCGAGGCGATGCGCAGGCCGGAGAACAGCGCAGCCATGGCCGAGGGGAACTCCACCAGGCGAAAGATCTGCCAGCGGGTGGCGTTCATGGTGCGCACCAGATTGATCATGTCTGGGTCGACGGTACGGATGGCCGAGAGCACATTGATCATCACAGGGAAGAACACGATGAGGATGGCGATGAGGATTTTCGGGTAGATGGTGTAGCCCAGCCACATCACGAACAGCGGAGCGAAGGCCACTTTCGGCGCGATCTGCAGGGCCAGGATGTACGGCGAGAGCATGGCTTCGGCCGACGGCGACAGGCCCAGGGCCACGCCGATCGACACACCCAGCAGGGCGCCGAGGGCGAAACCGACGATGATCTCGAAGGCGGTGATCAGGGTATGTTCGAGCAGGCTGCTGCCTTGCCACATCAGCACGCTTTCTTCGGCCACGCGGCTGAGCGGCGGCATGACGAACTCGGGCATGCCGAGCAGGCGCGGGCCCCATTGCCAGAGCAACAGGAACAACAGGAGCAGGGCAAGGCTGCCGAGCACGGAGGTGTTGAGGTTTTTCATCAGGCGCTTACCTTGGTTGCCGGGGCTTTACTTGGCCGCGGTCTGGGTGTCGATGAACTGATTGCTGTAGAGCTCCTCGAGCGGCGACTCGCGGGGCACGATGCCTTCGCTGACATAGAACCTGCGCACGGCATCCAGACGTCCCGGGTCTATGCGCCCTGGCACCGGCTGGCCGGCGTAGACGTACTCCACGTACAGGCGCAAGGTCTTCTCCAGGGAGGCTTCCTTGCCGGCATAGGCCGGTACTGCACGGGCGAAGGTGGCGGCGGCTGCCTTGGGGTCGTCGAGAATGTCCTGCAGGCCGTGCAGGGTGGCCTGGACCACGCCACGAACCACCTGCGGGTGGTGCTCGATGGCATCGTCCGAGGCCAGGATCGCCTGGGCCATGCTGTCGAATACCTGGTCGCGGGGGATCAGTTGATACTTGAGCCCGGCGTCCTCGGCATTGACCACCCAGTCCGGTACCCCGGCCATCGCTTCGGCCTTGTTGGCCGAGAACAGCTGCCAGACGCCGGACGGCCCGGCGGCCTGGATGTCGACGTCGTCCTTGTTCAGGCCGGCCTTGCGCAGCGAGGCAAGCAGGGCGTAGTAGGTAGTGTCGGAGTACGACATCACGGTCAAGGTCTTGCCCTTGAGGTCCTGTATGTTGCGGATCCCGGCGCTGGCGTTGGTGGCGATCATGGTCACTCCGCCACCGCCGAGCACGGCCACCGTGCGCACCGGGATGCCGTTGGGGCGGACGATGATCGGTGTGTCGCCGATGGCGCCGCCGACCAGCGCGTTGCCGGCGCCGATCTGCTTGGCCACATCGACACCACCTTTGGCGGCGATGAAGGTCAGGTCCAGGTCCTGGGCCTGGTAGTAGCCCTTTTCCTTGGCGATGATCCACGGCGCGAAGGCAGGCAGGCTGGGCGGTGCCGGTAGCAGGTAGGTGACCTTGGTCGGCTCGGCCTGGGCCTGCAGGGCGAAGGCCAGGCCCAGGGCGGCGAGCGCGAGGCGTTTGAAGGGTGTATTGAACATGCTGACTCCCGGGGGGTAGTGAACGTCGATCAATGCAGTTCGTGGTCGGCGCCGACGTGCAACAAGTCCATCAGGCGGCCGGCCAACGGGCCGATTTCCGGCAGCTTGCGGCGTTCCAGAGGGTTGTCGCGGTGCGGCAGGTCGATCTCGATTTCTTCGATGATCGTGCCTGGCCGGGCACTCATGACCAGCAGGCGGTCGGACAGCGCGATGGCCTCGACCAGATCGTGGGTGATGAACAGCGCGGTTTTCTTCTCTTCGAACAACATGCGCGCCAGGTCCTGCTGGAGGATCATCTTGGTCTGCGCATCAAGGGCCGAGAACGGCTCGTCGAGAAACAAGACTTGCGGGTCGATGGCCAGGGTGCGGGCCAGGGCGGCGCGCTGGCGCATGCCGCCGGAGAGCTGGAAGGGATAGTGGTCGGCGTAGCCCTGCAGGTGGCAGCGGCTCAGCAGGTCTTCGGCGATGGCCTTGCGTTCAGTGGCGGGCATGCCCTGGATTTCCAGGCCCAGTTCGATGTTGCGGCGGATGCTGCGCCAGGGCATCAGCAGGTCCTTCTGCAGCATGAAAGCGACCTTGGGCACCGGGCCGGTGACCGCTGCGCCGCTGACCAGGACTTCGCCCTCGCTGGGGCGATACAGGCCCGACCCCATGTTGAGAATGGTGCTCTTGCCGCAGCCGGACGGGCCGATGATCGACACCACTTCACCACGACGAATCTGGAAGTTCACACCGCGGATGGCGAACGGGGCCTCGTGTTGCCCCTTGGCCGGGAAGGCCTTGCCGACATTGCGAAACTCGATTTCAGTGGGCGCCTGTGCATCGCAAGGTTGAGGCGTATGCCACTGTGGGGCGATTGCGTACATCTCTTTCACAGCCATGGGATCAACTCGCTGGTCTGTTTCATAGGTGATACGCCGTTTAGTGCATGAACAGTGCCAGTTAAAACATTTCCTTTATTTAAATAAAAAAGCGTTAGTTATTAATTAGTTGCTGAGTAAAGTGCCAAACACGCATGTTTTATATATGAAACATGGTTTTTTATATGGCACGGAAATGCCCATTCACGGCGCAGTGAAGTGGACCGTGCAATTGAACAGGGCAAATTCGGGTAACGCATGCGGAGCGGCGGTTTCACAGGTGAAACCGCACGGCGGATTGCAAATGAACCCTGTGGGAGCGGGTTTACCCGCGAAGAATCCAGCGCGGTGGCTGGCACCGGCTTTGCCGGTATTCGCGGCTAAAGCCGCTCCTACTGAGAGGTGTGTTGCAGTTGGCGGACGGGTCAGTTCCGGGCAGGCCGCAGCACCAGCCACAGCGCGACGCCAATCAACACGCCACCGTACAGGTGCGCCATCGACAGCGGCTCGTCCAGCAGCCAAGCGCCCCACAGCACACCGAACACCGGGATGAGGAAGGTCACCGTGCTGGCCTTGACCGGCCCGATCTCGGCCAGCAGGCGGAAGTACAGGATGTAGGCGAAGGCGGTGCACAGCAGGCCCAGGCCCAGCAGCGACAGCCATACCTGCCAGCCGCCCCAGCTCGCCGGTGGCTGGGTCAGGGCGCTCCAGGCGAACAGCGGGCTCAGCATCAAGGTGGCGCCGAGCATGCTGCCCAGGGCCGACAGGCGGCTGTCCAGGCCGCTGATCCAGCGCCGGGCGAGGAAACCGGCGAAGCCGTAGCAGGTGGTGGCAGCCAGGCAGGCCAGGGCGCCTTGCACCAGGGCCATGTCCAGGGCGACCGGGCCGGCGCCGCTGAGGATGCCGACCCCGAACAGGCCGAGGAAAATGCCGCCCAGCTTGGGCAGGGTCATGGCTTCGCGGAAGAACAGCGCGCCGATCAACACCCCCATCAGCGGAGTGGTGGCGTTGAAGATGGCCGAATAGCCAGCGGGCAGCACTTGTGCGGCCACGGAATAGAAGGTAGCGGGTATCCCCGAGTTGATCATGCCCAGCACCAGGCAGGCGCCGAGCTTGCCATCGAAGTTCCAGCGCACCCGGGTGGCGGCGAGGATGGCGATCAGGCCCAGGCAGGCGATGGCAACGCGGAAGAACGCCGTGGGCAGGGTGCCTAACTCCGGGGCGATGATGCGCATGAACAGGAAGCTCGCCCCCCAGACAGCGGCAAGGATCAGCAGGCGGGCTAGGGCGATGGGGCTCACAGCGGTCTCCGGGTGCAGGGCAGGGCGCGAGTGTACGCCAGGCGGGCGGAGGGATTCTTGTGCTTTCTTGCGCTGTAAACCTGTACCGGCCTCTTCGCGGGCACGCCCGCTCCCACAGGGATAACACCGCCTTCTGCAATGTGGAGATCCTGTGGGAGCGGGCGAGCCCGCGAAGAGGCCGGTACAGGCTAAGCTCTTTATCTCAGCAACCCGAGGTTCCTCGCATGCCCCAGCCCTGGCCCGCAGCCGATATCGCCCGGACAATCCTCGACGGCTTCGACAACTACCGCGAGCACTTCCAGCAGATCACCCTGGGCGCCCGCGAGCGCTTCGAGCAGGCGCGCTGGCAGGACATCCAGCGTGCCTCGGCGGCGCGCATCAACCTCTATGAAGAAAAGGTCGCCGAGGTCAACGGCTGGCTGCGCCAGGGCTTCCCGGAGCCGATATTGCTGGATGTGGAACAGTGGCCGCTGGTAAAAAACGCCTACATCCGCCTGATCGACCCGCGGCTGGACGACGAGCTGGCGGAGACCTGGTACAACTCGCTGTTCTGCAGCCTGTTCAGCCACGACCAGATCAGCGACGGCTGCATGTTCATCCACACCACCCGGCCCTCGATTCGTGCCCACGAGCGCGCGGCACAGACCCGCACCTACACGCTCGGGGCCGGGCTGAAGAGCCTGCTGCGGGCCATCTTCGCCGATTACCCGTTCGACGCCCCCTACGGTGACCTGGAAGGCGACCTCGTACGCCTCGAGGAGCAACTGCGCGAATGCCTGCCAGACTGGGTGTGCAAAGACCCGGCGCTGGCCGTGGAACTGTTCGTACCGGTGCTGTACCGCAACAAGGGCGCCTACCTGGTCGGCCGCCTGTACAACAGTGACGAGCAGTGGCCACTGGTGATCGCGCTGCTGCACCGTGAGGGCCATGGCATCGAGGCCGATGCCTTGATCACCGACGAGGCCGAGGTGTCGATCATTTTCTCGTTCACCCGTTCGTACTTCATGGCCGATGTGCCGGTACCGGCGGAGTTCGTCAACTTCCTCAAGCGCATCCTGCCGGGCAAGCACATTGCCGAGCTGTACACCTCGATCGGCTTCTACAAGCAGGGCAAGTCAGAATTCTACCGCGCCCTGATCAACCACCTGGCCAGCAGCGACGACCGCTTCGTCATGGCCCCCGGGGTGCGCGGCATGGTCATGAGCGTGTTCACCCTGCCGGGCTTCAATACCGTGTTCAAGATCATCAAGGACCGCTTCTCGCCATCGAAGACCGTGGATCGCGCCACGGTGATCGACAAGTACCGGCTGGTGAAAAGCGTCGATCGGGTCGGGCGCATGGCCGATACCCAGGAATTCGCCGATTTCCGCTTCCCGCGTGGCAAGTTCGAGCCCGAATGCCTGGCCGAACTGCTGGAAGTGGCACCCTCGACCGTGGCGCTTGAAGGCGACACGGTGCTGGTGCGCCACTGCTGGACCGAGCGGCGCATGACCCCGCTCAACCTGTACCTGGAGCATGCCAGTGAAGGGCAGGTGCTCGAAGCGCTCGAGGACTACGGGCTGGCCATCAAGCAACTGGCGGCGGCGAACATCTTCCCGGGTGACATGCTGCTGAAGAACTTCGGTGTTACCCGGCATGGGCGGGTGGTGTTCTACGACTACGACGAAATCAGCTTCCTGACCGAGGTGAACTTCAGGCACATCCCGCCACCGCGCTACCCGGAGGATGAGATGTCTGGCGAGCCGTGGTACTCGATCGGGCCGCACGATGTGTTCCCCGAAGAGTTCCCGCCGTTCCTGTTTGCCGATATCGGCCAGCGCCGGTTGTTCAGCCGCTTGCATGGGGAGTTGTATGACGCGGACTACTGGAAGGGGCTGCAGGCGGCGATCCGCGAAGGCAAGGTGATCGATGTGTTTCCCTATCGGCGCAAGGGGCGCTGATCCTGGCTTTGCAGGGCCGGCCCCTTCGCGGTCCGACTTGCCCGCGAAGGGGCCGGCCGTGCAGATCACATTCAGCTTTTCAGGCACTTCATCTCGCTGAAATCCGTGCGGACTTTCGCCAGCCGTTCCTGCAGGTACTGCCGCTGCGCCGGTGTGCTCAAGTGCATCAGGTCAACCAGCAAACTGCGCGCCTGCTGCTCGGTATTCTGATAGGCCGCCCGGTACTCCGGCGTCCACAGGCTTTCCTTGCGTTGCAGCAAGGTGGCCAGGCGCGGCGCGAAGCTGGCGTCGTTGCGCTGGTTCATGGCCAGCATCAACTGTTGCTGCCAGTGCTGGCGGTTGGCGATCCACTGGCGGTTCTGGTCACCCAGTGCTTGCGACCAGGCCTGGACACGCTGGTGTTGGGCGGGATTGAGCTCACCAAACCAGTTGTTCAGGCGTTTTTCCATGCGTTCGCTGCGGCGGGCTATCTGCCTGGGCAGCGGGGTGTCGACGTATTCCTTCTGCCGCTCGCGGATATCATCGTTAAAGGCCTGCTGCATCTCGGCCACCTGCTTGTCGCTCATGCCGCGCAGCAGTTCGGTGGCCGAAGGGGTGATCGCTTCCGCTACCCGGCCGATTGCCTGGCGCGCCTCGCCAGTGCGCTGCTGCAGGGCCTGGTCGGTCACCTGGTCCCTGGCGACCATGTCGCGCACCCGGTCGAGCCAGTCGAGGTAGCCCGGCAGCTGGGTCTTGCAGTGCCAGGCGAGGTGCTCCTTGAGCCGTTCGTCGAGCAATGCCTTCTGCTCGCGGTTCATCGCCAGGTAGTCGCCCAGCGACCAGGGCACCAGGTGGTCGAGGTTGCGATACGCCAGGTCGATGCGGCTACAGGCCGCCAGCACCACGGCGCAGGCGATGGCGATGAGCAGGGCTTTGCACAGGCGTACCGGCATGTTCAGGTCCTGGTGCTGACGGATACGGGTATGACGCAATGGGCGCCAGCGCGGTTCCGCCGCATCGGCGATCGGGCAGCGCAGTGGCTTCAGGTGTAGAATAGCCGCCTTGTCTTGAGGAACATCGGAAATGGCTCTGCTTGGGCGTTACAACAGTTTGCAAATCGTGAAACACGTGGAATTCGGCCTGTACCTGGACGGCGGCGCCGATGGCGAAATCCTGCTGCCCGGGCGCTACATCCCGAAGGACGCCGAAACCGAGGTCGACGACTGGCTGAACGTGTTCATCTACCTGGACAGCGAAGACCAGCTGATTGCCACCACCGAGAAGCCCAAGGTGCAGGTTGGCGAGTTCGCCAGCCTCAAGGTCAAGGACATCAACGGTGCCGGCATCTTCCTCGACTGGGGCCTGTCCAAGGACTTGCTGATGCCGTATTCGGAAGAGTCACGCCAGTTGAAGATCGGCGACTACTGCGTGGTGCACGCCTATCTCGACAAGCGTACCCGGCGCATTACCGCCACCTCGCGCCTGGACCGCTACCTCGACCGCACCCCGGCCGACTATCAGGTTGGCCAGCCCGTCCAGTTGCTGGTGGCCGGCGAAACGCCGATGGGCTTCAAGGCCATCATCAACAACCGCCATTGGGGCCTGATCCACAAGAACGAGGTGTTCAAGTTCCTGCGCTCGGGCATGCATGTGGAGGGTTTCATCAAGGAAGTGCGCCATGACGGCAAGATCGCCCTGAGCCTGCAGCCAGTCGGCAAGGCCTTGGGCGATGACCTGCAGGCCCGGATCATGGCGCGCCTGGAGAGCGAAGGCGGGGTGCTGGCGGTGAGCGACAAGAGCGCTCCGGAACTGGTCAGCCAGATGTTCAACGTCAGCAAGGGCAACTTCAAGAAGGCCATTGGTGGGTTGTTCAAGCAGGGGCGCATCGTCATCCATGACGATCGCATCGAAAAGGCCTGATCAGGCCTGCACGAAGGTCCGGAAGTCCAGCTGCTCGCCACCCGGGCGGGTGTCGCGCAGCAGCGAGTCACGGTCGGCGCTCAGGGCCAGGCTGATGGTCGAGCGGCGCTTGCCGGGGTTGCGCACTTCCATCTGCTCCTGGTGAGCACGAAGGAAGTTGACCGGCACCTTCAGGTGCTGCAGATCGTCGCTTTCCGGGGTGTGCAGCAGCAGGTTGACCCAGTCGGGCTGGCCTTTGCGCAGCAATGCCACCGGCACCTCGAACCACCACAGGTTGCGCTTGCGGTCGAGGATGGCGAACAGGGTGTTGGCGCTGGTCAGCACCGGGTTGGCCAAGGCCTGGTTACGGCGGGCGATGGCGGTGGGTTTGTCGAGTTTCATGCAGGTTCCTGCGGGTTGACGCTTGATTAGGGCTGCATTGTGAGGGGTGCCACCGGCCCTCGCAAGGTTTGAGGCCCTCATCGCAGTTGAACCCGCTGCCCCGGGTTCAGCACATACCTCGAAGGCAGCGGTATCCCTGTAGGAGCGGGTTCACCCGCGAAAGGGCCATCAGCCCTGGCGACGAACCGGCAGGCTCAACTCTGAAGTGGCCCCATCCGCCGTAGTGACCGTCGCAGTGAAGCTCTTCAACTCACTGATGTTCTCCAGAACCTGGGCAAACCGCGCCTGCCCCTGCTCATCAGTGTTCACCAGCACATCCCCCAGATACCGCTCCGCCTCGGTCCCATCCGCCCGGGCATTGCCAAACACCTCGATGCGCAACAGGCTCGATACCGGCCCCTGCACCTCGCCACGCAATACATTGCCGTCCAGGGCGATCAGCCGTGGCGCCTGCTGGTTGTGGTTGGGCAGCGGCTGGCACGGCGTGGGCTCGCCCTTGGCATCGCAAATGATCGCCTGGTCCTTCTTCGGCAGATCCGCACCGACCCCGCGCGATCCCACGTACAGCGCATGGGCCTGGGCCGGCACGCCAAAGACGATGGCGCCGGTACGCTGGTTCGGCACGCAGGAACCACCGGCTTCACAGCGGCGGATGTCCTGGCTGTTACCCCAGATGCGATTGCCGCTCAGGCGCGTGGTGGTGACGTCCGGTTCCGGTCGCAAGGCTACGCCGATGCGGTTGCCGTGGATCAGGTTGCCGTCGAGGATGTTGCTGTCGCCGGTGACACTGACGCCAATCGAGTTACCGCTGAAGGTGTTGGCGCCCAGGTAGTTGCGCTTGCCCCAGTTGATCTGCAGGCCGTCGGAGTAGTTTTCGAAGCGGTTGCGCACCACGCTGTTGTCGTTGCCCAACAGGATCTCGATGCCCTGTGACGGCTCAGGGTTGGCCGGGGTCGAGCGGAACAGGTTGTCGGCCACCAGGTTGAACGCCGCGCCGCGGGTCAGCTCCAGGCCATCGCCGTTGTCGATCAGCTGGTTGCGCAGCACTTTGTTGTTGACCGTGGTGGTGGCAGTCGGGTTGCCGGCACCGTCGTCGCCGGTGAGCATGATGCCGGCGCCGCCCTTGTTGGCGACGATGCGGTTGTCTTCGATGACGTTGCCGCTGGCGCGGTTGACCAGGATGCCGATGCAGAAGTTGCGCACCTCCAGGCCTCTCAGGTGCACGCCCTGGGTGTCGCGCATCACCAGCCCCGGGTTGGTGGTGGTGCGCACGTTGGTGCCGAACTGGCCGGGCAGGGCGCCTGGGCAGGTGCGCACGCCCTGGTCCTTGATGTAGCCCGAGCCGTCGATGGCGATGTACTGGCCGTCACGGGCCCAGGGCAAGCCGGTGATCTGTACCGGCCCCTTGATCTCCGGCAGCGCACGGGTCGGGCGAATTACATAAGGCGGCTTGCCGACGGCTGCGATCTCGATGCGGTAATGGCCGGGGTTCTGGTTGCTGGTCTCGATGGCCCAGCGCAGGGTGCCAGGTTGGCCATCGTCGGCGTAACGCTCGACTTTAAGGGTTTCGCTGGCCGGTGCGGCGGCCAGGGCAGGCAAGGGCAACAACGGCAGCATGGCCGCGAACAGGGGCATCAAACGCATGGGGCAAATATCCGGAAACTGTTGTTCTTATACGCAGGTTGGCATCGATTCTAGGCCAGCCTTCGGCCCTTGAGCAGTGCGCCGGGCCCTATTCGGTGCGATATTCGCCCGCAGATTCACCGCTTGGCTTGAACCGGGCAAATTGTTTGAAACTCTTGGAGAAAGTGTCAGGTCCACCGACTGTCGACACGGTCCACGTGTCTCCATTCGCAGGAGTTTTGCCATGAGCGGTACCAAAGACAAAGCCAAAGGCCTGGTCAACGAAGCGGTCGGTAACGTCAAGCAAGGTGTCGGCAAGGTGACCGACAACGACAAGCTGCGGGCCGAGGGCAAGGCCCAGGAACTCAAGGGCGAGGCACAGCAGATCAAGGGCAATGTGAAGGATGCGGTGAAAAAGCCTTGATCTGAAATGGCTGTCACCGGCCTCTTCGCGGGCACGCCCGCGAAGAGGCCGTGCAGGTACAGGCATTTTCTTCTGGCATGGCCGGGAGCAGTACATCACCGGCGCGGTCTATTAGACTTACCCGTTGTACTTACGAATCAAGCGGCGAAAGGAGACGCTATGATTTTCCCCGACCTGCGCGGGCTGCCCGTGCACCGCGTACTGGTACGCACCGTCAAGGAGTTCCTCGATGACGAGATGTCGACCTATGCGTCAGCAATGGCCTACCAGATGCTGTTTTCGCTGTTCCCGTTCCTGCTGTTCCTGATTGCCCTGATCGGTTTTCTGCACCTTCCCGATTTCTTCTCCTGGTTACGCCTGCAATCAGAGCTGGTACTGCCGCCCCAGGCGCTGGAGCAGGTGAACCCGGTCATCGACCAGCTGCAGCAGTCCAAGGGCGGGCTGTTGTCGGTGGGTATCGTGATCGCGCTGTGGACTGCATCGGCCGGCGTGCGCCTGATGATGAGCGCCATGAATGCCGCCTATGACGTGCCTGAGGGCCGCCCGGTGTGGAAACGCATTCCCTTGTCGATCATCTATACCGTCGGTATTGCCGGCATGCTGCTGGCGGCAGCCGCGCTGATGGTGCTGGGGCCGCAGGTGATGGAGTGGATTGCCGCTCAGGTCGGCCTGCAGGAAGTGATCGTCACCGTGTGGACCGTGCTGCGCTGGCCGGCGATCATCATCCTGATGATGATCGCGGTGGCATTGATCTATTACGTGATGCCGGACGTCAAACAGAAGTTTCGCTTCATTACCCCCGGCTCGGTGCTGGCGGTAGTAGTATGGATCATCGCCTCTCTGGGCTTTGCCTACTACGTCAAGACCTTTGCCGACTACAACGCCATGTATGGCAGCATCGGTGCGATCATCGTGCTGCTGTTGTATTTCTACATATCTGCCGCCGTACTGCTGCTGGGCGCTGAAATGAACGCGGTGATCGAGCACATGTCCAGCGAAGGCAAGGACCCGGGCGAGAAGGAATTCGAGGGCGCCAGACCTCAGGAAACCATCACCGTGCTC
Source organism: Pseudomonas sp. NBRC 111130 (assembly GCF_001320485.1). Taxonomy (NCBI): domain Bacteria; kingdom Pseudomonadati; phylum Pseudomonadota; class Gammaproteobacteria; order Pseudomonadales; family Pseudomonadaceae; genus Pseudomonas; species Pseudomonas sp. NBRC 111130. Next base: position 53,037 of record NZ_BCBG01000026.1, on the reverse strand, counting down.
GGCCATGAACACCCGGTCGAGCCCCAACCGACCGAGCCGAACCCGCGATGATCCGTGACATTCTCAAGATGGGCGACGAGCGCCTGCTGCGCATCGCGCCGCCGGTGCCTGAACATCTGATCGGCAGCAGCGAATTGCAGCATTTGATCGATGACATGTTCGAAACCATGCACCACGTGGGTGGGGTAGGGCTGGCTGCACCGCAGATCGGCATCGACCTGCAGCTGGTGATCTTTGGTTTCGAACGCAGCGAGCGTTATCCGGATGCCGAGCCGGTACCACAGACCATCCTGCTCAACCCGGTGATCACCCCGCTGACCACCGAGATCGAGGAGGGGTGGGAGGGCTGCCTGTCGGTGCCCGGTCTGCGCGGGGTGGTGCCGCGCTTCAAGCACATCAGCTACGAGGGCATCGACCCGCAGGGCAATCCGATCAACCGTTTTGCCGATGGGTTTCATGCGCGGGTGGTGCAGCACGAGTGTGATCACCTGATCGGCCGGCTGTACCCCTCGCGTATTCAGGATTTTTCCCGGTTCGGCTATACCGATGTGCTGTTCCCGGGGCTGGATGACCACGAGGACTGAGCGCGCACCATGGCCAGCAAGTCCTTGCTGCGCTGGTAGCGTTGCAGGCGCGAGGCCAGCGCTTCGGGCAGTTGCGCAGTGATGCTGAAGCCCAGGCGCTGGTAGTAAGCCGTGAGGTCGGGGTGGCAAAACAGCCAGGTCGGGCCGCTGTGCCCGGCCAGCGCCGCCTCGACCAGTTGCGCCGCCACCCCACGCTTACGGTGGTCCGGGGCGACGAACAAGCCGGTGAGCCAGTGGCCGTCAGCGACGGCAGTGAGGCAGAGGCCGGCAATGATCCCATCACTGCGTGCCACCCATGATTCACCGTCATTGGCTGCGCGCATGCGCGAACCCTGGTGCTTGTAGAAATGTTCGAGCAATCGACGCTCGGGGCCGATAAGCCGGGTGCAATGCAGGGCAGTCATGGCGATACCTGGAGCGATGGGCTCTACCCAGGGGTTCCAGGTCAGCGAGCCGTTGCGCTTTGTCGCAGATTGTTGCAAATCCCGCAAGGGTGAATATCCGAGTTCAGGATTCAACTATTTTTGCTCGAGAGTAGAATTTCAGCTATTCCCACTCGCAGTAGACGAAGCGGGATCGGTACTTCGTGTCATCTTTGCAGTTGATGACAACTTCTCCGCGCCATTGACGGCATCAGAAGTCACTCGATCAGCTGGATTGCTCTAAAGGCCAAACCCCATGAAACCATTACTGATTCTTGCACTGGTCGGTATGTCCTCGTTCGCCCTCGCCGATGAGGCCAAGCCGGTCTCCAGCGAGCCCGTGGCCCAACAGTACGACTATTCCATGAACCTTGACATCAAGCGGGTGATCAACCTGTCGACCATCCCCAATGTCTGCGAAGTGGTGCCTGCGACCATGACCTATGAAGACCATCATGGCCAGGTACATACCATTCAGTACCGGGCGATGGGCGAAGGTTGCCAGCAAGGCTGATGCGCTGATGGCCCTGTCGCCGCTTGGTCGGTGACAGGGCCCTGAGCAATTTACCAAACCTGCCCAAGGCGATTAGGATCGGTGCCTTACCGACCGATAAGGATGATCGCCATGTTCGACCTCGCCGCCCTGCGCGAAGCCGCCGATTTCGTTCACCAGCACGTCCAGCCGACGCCACAGCGCGTCTGGCCGCTGTTAGCCGAGCGAGTCGGCTGCAAGCTGTGGGTCAAGCACGAAAACCACGCCCCTACGGGTGCCTTCAAGGTGCGCGGCGGCTTGGTGTATGTGCGTTCGCTACTGGCCGCCGGCAAGCCACCGCGGGGCCTGGTTACCGCCACCCGCGGCAACCACGGCCAGAGCATGGCGCTGGCTGCGAGCCAGGCGGGCATGCCGTTGGTGATCGTGGTGCCTGAGGGCAACTCGAAAGAGAAGAACGCTGCCATGCGTGCGTTGGGCGCCGAGTTGGTGGAACACGGTGTCGACTTCGACGTGGCCCGCGAAGAGGCAGCCCGCCTGGCGCAGGAGCTGGGTTATGACATGGTGCCCTCGTTCCACCCAGAGTTGGTACGCGGTGTGGCCACCTATGCCCTGGAGCTGTTCGAGGCGGTGAGCGAGCTGGATTGCGTGTACGTGCCGATTGGCATGGGCTCGGGCATCTGCGGGCTGATCCAGGCGCGCAACCTGCTGGGGCTCAGGACCGAGATCGTCGGTGTGGTCTCCAGTGCCGCCGATGCCTATGCGCAGAGTTTCGAGCAGGGCCGCATCGTCACCACGGCCACGGCCGATACCTTTGCTGATGGCATGGCCTGCCGGGTACCTCACCCGGATGCCTTCGCCCTGGTCCGTGAACATGCCGCACGCATCGTGCGGGTGACCGACAGTGAAGTGGCAGCGGCCATGCGCATCTATCACGAAACCACCCACAATACCGCCGAAGGCGCTGGTGCCGCAGCGCTGGCCGCGTTGCTGCAGGAGCGCCAGCGCCAGGCCGGCAAGCGTGTGGCCGTGGTGCTGAGCGGGGCCAACGTCGACCGCGAGCGTTATGCGCAGGTGCTGGCAGGTACGGAAAAATCCTGAATGGATATCGGGGAATAAATGCTATCTTAATGTGATAGCATTTTTCGATGAACACTCGATACCGAAAAATCTACGACGCTATCTTCAGAACGCCCACCACGGCCTCTCTGGCGTTTTCCGAGGTCGAAGCCCTGGTGCTTCACCTGGGTGGGCAGGTGCTTGAGCGGCAAGGCTCCAGGGTCAAGCTGGTGCTTGGCGGCCAGAGCTGGAGGTGCCATCGCCCCCATCCTGGCAAGGAAGCCAAACGGTATCAGATTGAAGAGGCCCGCGAATTTTTGCTGCGGGCAGGAGTAAGCCTATGAGTTGCATGCGCTACAAGGGCTATGCCGCCCGTATCGAATACGATGAGCGTGATGATATTTTTGTTGGCCGTGTGCTGGGCATGCGCGACATCATCAGTTTTCACGCAAGCTCGGTGCCCGAGCTTCATGAAGCCTTCCGGGAGGCGTTGGAGGATTATCTGGCCGACTGCGCGGAGCAAGGCATTACCCCGGAAAAACCGGCTTCAGGCAAGGTCATGCTGCGCATTCGTCCAGAGGTGCATGCGGCAGCCAGTGTTGCAGCCCGCGCTGCCGGCAAAAGTCTCAATCAGTGGGCGGATGAGGTGTTCGAGCAGGCAGCTCTGGCTTGATCACTCACCCTGTTGGCTGTGGACACATGCCTGTCTCCAGCAAAATTATCCCGTGGCCGGTCGATTTCTCCGGCTACCGTTCGACCATGAGCTGAAGGTGCAAGACATCCTTGTGCCAGAACGCTCATGAACGATCGGAGGAACACCCGATGAACACGGCAGCCGAAAATGAAATCCGTCAGCTTATCGACCGCTGGATGCAAGCCGTGCGTGACCGTGATATCCCCGCCATCACGGCGCCCTACGCCGACGACATCGTCGCTTTCGATGCCATCCAGTCCCTGCAGTTCAAGGGTAAGGCCGCCTACCAGGCGCACTGGGAAATGTGCATGAGCATGTGCCCCGGGCCAATGGTCTTCGAACTTGCCCAACTCACCGTGCACGCCGAGGGCGAGCTGGGCCTGGCTCACTGGTTGAACCGTTGCGGCCCCGGGGATGACGAGAGCCAGTGCGGCTTCATGCGTGCCACTGTCGGTTACCGCAAGGCCGCTGGCCAGTGGCAAGTGATTCACGAGCACTGGTCGGCTCCGTTCGACATGCAGACCCAGAAAGCACTGTTCGATCTCAAGCCTTGATCGGCTATCGCCAAATGCACGTTGCCAACGCCTGGAGGCGACCATGAAATACCTGTGCCTGGTCTATTGTGACGAAGGGCTGCTGCACAGCCTGCCCGACAGCCCGAAAGACGCCGAATGCATGGCTTACGCCGAAGCCCTGCAAAGCTCCGGGCGCATCATTGCGGCCGAGGCGCTGAAAACCGTGCAGACCGCCACCACCGTGCGTGTTCGTGCCGGGCGAATGAGCATCACCGATGGCCCATTTGCCGAGACCAAAGAGCAGCTTGCCGGTTTTTACCTGATCGATGCCCGTGACCTCAACGAGGCGCTGAACATCGCCAAGGGCATTCCGGCGGCGCGAGTCGGCAGCGTGGAAGTGCGGCCAGTGCGTGAACTGCAACCCTGACAGCAACGGAGAACAACAAGAATGACACTTGTCCAACCCGCGCCTGCGCAGCACGAGCTGTCCATCAGTCGCTTGATCGATGCCCCGCCGGCCAAGGTGTTCCGTGCCTGGACCGAGCCCGAATGGCTGATGCAGTGGTGGGGGCCCCACGGCATGACCACCCCGCAATGCGAGATGCAGCTGTGGGTCGGTGGCCTTTTCCGTACCCTCATGCGTGCCCCGGATGGCTCCGAGTACCCTACCCAGGGCGTGTTCCTGGAAATCGCCGCCCCGCGCCGGCTGGTGTTCACCGATGCCTTCACGCCCGGTTGGGTGCCGTCGGACAAAGCCTTCATGACTGCGGTGATCAGCTTTGACGAAGAACACGGCAAGACCCGCTATACCGCACGTGCCTGGCACTGGAACGCTGCCGACAGCCGCGCCCATGAAGAAATGGGTTTCCATCAGGGCTGGGGAGAGAGCCTGGACCGCCTAGTGGAGGTCGTGACCCAGCGGATGCCGGACTGATGACGGGGCCGGCGCAGGTTCGTGCTGAAGTCGAAGCGGTGTACCGGCGGGATTCACGGCGCATCCTGGCGACGTTGATCCGCCTGCTGGGGGATTTCGACCTGGCCGAGGAGGCCCTGCACGATGCCTTCTTTGTCGCCGTCGAACGCTGGCAGCGTGACGGCATCCCTGACAATCCACGGGCCTGGCTGGTCTCGACCGGGCGTTTCAAGGCCATTGACGCGTTGCGCCGGCGTGCCCGCTTCGACCGCTCCCAGGCCGACCTGATCATGTTGATCGAAGGCCAGGGGCAAAACCCCAGTGAAGAGGAACTGCTGGCCGATGACCGCTTGCGGTTGATTTTTACCTGCTGCCACCCGGCCTTGGCGGCCGATGCCCAGGTACCGCTGACCCTGCGTGAAGTCTGCGACCTGACCACCGAGCAAATCGCTCGCGCCTTCCTGCAAAGCCCTGCGACCATCGCCCAGCGCATCGTCCGCGCCAAGGCCAAGATTCGTGATGCCGGCATTCCCTACAAGGTCCCGGAAATGCATGAGCTGCCCGAGCGCCTGGAGAGCGTGCTTCGTGTGATTTACCTGGTATTCAACGAAGGTTATTCGGCGTCCTCGGGCGAGGCCGTGCTGCAACAGGAACTGAGTGACGAGGCGATCCGCCTCGGCCGCTTGCTGGTGCAACTGCTACCGGACGCCGAGGCCGTCGGGTTGCTGGCGCTGATGCTGCTGCAGGCATCGCGGCAGCAGGCACGCTGCGATGCCGAGGGCAATCTGGTGTTGCTTGACCAGCAAGACCGTAGCCTGTGGGACCGCGAGCAAATCGCCGAAGGCTGCGAGCTGGTGCGCCTGGCATTGGCCAGCCGGGCTTTTGGTGCCTATACCGTGCAGGCGGCGATCGCGGCCGTGCATGCCGAGGCCGTGACGGCTGAAGAAACCGATTGGGCAGAAATCGTCGGGCTATATGATGTGCTGCAACGGCATTGGCCGTCAGCCGTGGTGGCGCTCAATCGGGCGGTGGCGCTGGCCAATCGCGACGGTGCGCAGGCGGGCCTGGACGCGGTGGAGGCAATTCTGACGGCGGGTGATTTGCGTGACTATCACCTGGCCCATGCGGCGCGGGCAGAGATGCACCAGCAGTTGGGGAATGTCGAAGAGGCGCGGGCGGCCTGGCAGCGGGCGCTGGAGTTGACTAGCCAAGCGCCGGAGCGGCGGCATATCGAAAGGCGATTGCGCGGATTGAGGTAGGGGCTTTGCCGGCCCATTCGCGGGCACGCCCGCTCCCACAGGTGCTGCAGCGCCTGCCAGGTTCTACTGAACCTGTGGGAGCGGGCGTGCCCGCGAAGAATCCAACGCCGATTTCAGCTGGCGACGAAGTTCGGCGGCGATACCAGCTCGACGGTCTGCTGCTTGCGCGGCGCGAGGATTTCGGCCACGCCCTCGACCACCAGCTCATCGTTCTGGTTGTAGACGTTGGTGGCGATACGCACCTTGAACTTCGGCAGCTTCTCAAGGATTTCCAGGCGCACGGTCAGGGTGTCGCCGATCTTCACGGGCTTCTGGAAGCTCATCTGCTGGCCCAGGTAGATGGTGCCAGGGCCCGGCAGGGTGCAGGCCACCGCAGCGCTGATCAGCGCGCCACTGAACATGCCGTGGGCGATGCGTTCCTTGAACATGCTCTTGGCGGCGAACTCGGCATCCAGGTGCACGGGGTTGTGGTCACCGGACATGGCGGCGAACAGCTGGATATCACGTTCTTCCACGGATTTTTCATAGGTGGCCTTCTGGCCGACTTCAAGGGCTTCGTAAGGCGTGTTGGTGACCTGGGTCATTGGGCTTCCTTAAGGGGCGGGCGAGGGCGCCTATCATTCACTGCGCGCAGGGCGGCCAAGGGCCAGCGCTTGCTCTAACCAAGCGAGGATATCAGCGGTGACCTCGTCGCGGTTGAGTTCGTTGAGTACTTCGTGCCGCGCATCAGGATAGACGCGCAGCTGTACATGTCTATTGCCGGTCGCACGCAGGGCGTCGGCCAGATGGTTTAGACGCTTGCCAGCACTCACCGGATCACATTCACCGCCAATCACCAGCAGGGGCAGGTTCGGGTCGATCTGCGCCAGGTTGTGTGCCTGGCTGATCTGCGCCAGCCCCTGTAGCAGGTCGAGCCACAGCTGGTTGCTGCAGCGAAAGCCGCACAGCGGATCGTTGATGTACTTGTCCACTTCGTCCGGGTCACGGCTGAGCCAGTCGAACGCCGTGCGGGTGGGCTTGAAGGCGTTGTTGAACGAGCCGAACGACAGCCACTCGATCAACGCGCTCTTGCCCAGTGGCCCCTGGCGCCAGGCTTCCACGCGTGCAATCAGGCGCGCCACCCGGTACAGCGCAGCGGGCTGGAAGTTCGAGCCGCTGAGGATCGCCCCTTGCAGGCTGGCGCTGTGGTGCATGAGGTAGGCCTGGGCGATGTAGCTGCCCATGCTGTGGCCGAACAGGAACAGCGGTGTGCAAGGGAACTGCTGGCCGATGTGCTGGGCCAGCAGGCCAAGGTCGTTGACCACGGCATTCCAGCCATGTTGCCGGGCGAACAGGCCGAGGCTGCCTTGCTCGGCGGTGCGCCCGTGGCCGCGCATGTCCGCTGCCAGCAGGGCGTAGCCAGCAGTGCACAGCGCCTCGCCCAGGCGCTGGTAGCGCCCGGCGTGCTCGGCCATGCCATGCGCCAGCAGCACGACGGCCTTGACCGGTGTGGCCGGCAGCCATTGGTGCACGTACAGCCTGCAATGTTCGCTGGCAGCTAGCCAGAAAGCGTCATGGGGCATGGCGAGTCCTTTGCGCGAAGGTGACCCGCACAGTGTATGCACAACCGGTCGAATTGCAGGAAGGGCACAAATAAGATTCACAATGTTAATGGCGGCACTTGGCGTATATGCCGCCTCGGGCTTACCTGCTAACGTCGGTTCAACGCCTGTCTGCCATCTGGCAGACAGGGCAAAGGATCCGTGCGGGCTCAGGCAGAGGAACAATAATAAATGCAAGCCGACTTCTGGAATGACAAACGCCCCGAGGGCGTGCCTTCCACCATCGACATCCACGCATACACCTCGGTCGTTGAGGTGTTCGAGCGCAGCTGCAAGCGCTTTGCCGAGCGCCCGGCATTCAGCAACCTCGGCGTGACCCTGAGCTACGCCGAACTCGAGCGCCATTCGGCAGCCTTTGCTGCCTGGCTGCAGCAGCACACCGACCTCAAACCCGGTGACCGCATCGCGGTGCAGATGCCCAACGTCCTGCAATACCCGATCGCCGTGTTCGGCGCCCTGCGCGCCGGGCTGATCGTGGTCAATACCAACCCGCTGTACACCGAGCGCGAAATGCGTCACCAGTTCAAGGATGCCGGCGCGCGCGCCCTGGTGTACCTGAACATGTTCGGCAAGCGCGTGCAGGAAGTGCTGCCCGATACCGGCATCGAGTACCTGATCGAGGCGAAAATGGGCGACTTGCTCCCCGTCGCCAAGGGCTGGCTGGTCAATACCGTGGTCGACAAGGTCAAGAAGATGGTCCCGGCCTATCATCTGCCCCAGGCCGTCCCGTTCAAGCAGGTAATGCGCCAGGGCCGCAGCCTGACGCACAAGCCAGTGCCGCTCATCCTCGATGACATCGCCGTGCTGCAATACACCGGCGGCACCACGGGCCTGGCCAAGGGCGCCATGCTCACCCACGGCAACCTGGTGGCCAACATGCTGCAGGTGCTGGCCTGCTTCTCCCAGCACGGCCCGGACGGGCAGCGGCTGATCAAGGAGGGCCAGGAGGTGATGATCGCACCGCTGCCGCTGTACCACATCTATGCCTTCACCGCGAACTGCATGTGCATGATGGTCACCGGCAACCATAACGTGCTGATCACCAACCCGCGCGATATCCCCGGCTTCATCAAGGAGCTGGGCAAGTGGCGCTTTTCGGCGCTGTTGGGGTTGAACACCTTGTTCGTCGCGCTGATGGACCACCCGGGCTTCCGTCAGCTGGACTTTTCCGCGCTGAAAGTCACCAATTCCGGTGGCACGGCGCTGGTCAAGACCACTGCCGAACGCTGGGAAACACTCACAGGCTGCCGCATCGTCGAAGGTTATGGCCTGACCGAGACTTCACCGGTAGCCAGCACCAACCCCTATGGCCAGTTGGCTCGGCTGGGTACCGTGGGCATTCCGGTGGCGGGCACGGCTTTCAAGGTCATCGATGATGACGGCAACGAACTGCAGTTGGGCGAACGCGGCGAGTTGTGCATCAAGGGGCCACAGGTGATGAAGGGTTATTGGCAACAGCCGGAGGCCACGGCGCAGGCACTGGATGCCGAGGGTTGGTTCAAGACCGGCGATATTGCAGTGATCGACCCGGATGGCTTCACCCGCATCGTCGACCGCAAGAAGGACATGATCATCGTCTCCGGTTTCAATGTGTACCCCAACGAGATCGAGGATGTAGTGATGGGCCATCCGCAGGTAGCCAGCTGCGCCGCCATCGGCGTGCCGGACGAGCGCTCAGGCGAGGCGGTGAAGCTGTTCGTGGTGGCGCGGGAAGGTGGGGTGAATGTCGACGACCTCAAGGCTTATTGCAAAGCCAACTTCACCGCCTACAAGGTGCCCAAGCACATCGTGGTGCGCGAGTCGCTGCCCATAACACCCGTGGGCAAGATCCTGCGCAGGGAGTTGCGCGACATCGCGTGATACCGCGCTGGCTGCTTCGCGGGCGAGTCCGCTCTCACAGACACCGCGCATGCTCGAAGCTTGCGTAGTACCTGTGGAAGCGGGCTTGCCCGCGAAGGCTTCAGGTGCTCTAGCAGGCAGTTTACAGCCCGATTTGCGACATTTTGGTCAATTACTCTAAAAATGACTCGTATATTTCATTGAGTCATTTTTGTGACCGTGAGGCCTTTCTTGGCCTCTAGGCGACCCCAGTCAAAGCTGTTACTCTCGGCGCGCTTTTCAGATGATCCGGTTTGCAACGAACCGCCATCTCATATCAATAATAAACGCATAGACGCGTGAATCGAACTTCGCTGTTGCTGAAGGAGTGGGCTTCCATGATCGAAAATTTTTGGAAGGATAAATACCCAGCCGGGATTACGGCGGAAATCAATCCTGACGAATTCCCCAATATCCAGGCGGTACTCAAGCAATCCTGCCAACGCTTTGCCAATAAACCGGCCTTTAGCAACCTGGGCAAAACCATCACCTACGGCGAGCTCTACGCGCTGTCAGGCGCTTTCGCTGCCTGGCTGCAGCAGCACACCGACCTCAAGCCGGGTGACCGCATTGCCGTCCAGCTGCCCAATGTCCTGCAATACCCGGTAGCGGTATTCGGTGCCATGCGCGCCGGCCTGATCGTGGTCAACACCAACCCACTGTATACCGTGCGGGAGATGGAGCACCAGTTCAACGACTCCGGTGCCAAGGCGCTGGTGTGCCTGGCCAACATGGCGCACCTCGCCGAGAAGGTGGTGCCCAAGACCCAGGTCAGGCATGTCATCGTCACCGAAGTAGCCGACCTGCTGCCACCGCTCAAGCGCCTGCTGATCAATAGCGTGATCAAGTACGTGAAGAAGATGGTGCCGGCCTACAACCTGCCGCACGCCGTGCGCTTCAACGATACGCTGGCACTGGGCAAGGGCCAGCCGGTCACTGAAGCCAACCCCCAGGCCAACGACGTGGCAGTACTGCAGTACACCGGTGGTACCACAGGCGTGGCCAAGGGCGCGATGCTGACCCACCGCAACCTGGTGGCCAACATGTTGCAGTGCCGGGCGCTGATGGGGGCCAACCTGAAGGAAGGCTGCGAGATCCTCATCACCCCGCTGCCGCTGTACCACATCTATGCCTTTACCTTCCATTGCATGGCGATGATGCTGATCGGCAACCACAACGTGCTGATCAGCAACCCACGCGACCTGCCGGCGATGGTCAAGGAGCTGGGCAAGTGGAAGTTCAGCGGTTTCGTTGGCCTCAACACGCTGTTCGTGGCCCTGTGCAACAACGAGGCATTCCGTGCCCTGGACTTCTCCGCGCTGAAAATCACCCTGTCCGGGGGCATGGCCTTGCAACTGAGCGTGGCCGAGCGCTGGAAGAGCGTCACCGGCTGCGCCATCTGCGAAGGTTACGGCATGACCGAAACCAGCCCGGTGGCTGCGGTGAACCCGGCCGAGGCCAACCAGGTAGGCACCATCGGCATCCCGGTGCCCTCGACCCTGTGCAAGGTCATCGACGATGCCGGCAACGAACTGCCGCTGGGCGAAACCGGCGAGCTGTGCGTCAAGGGCCCGCAGGTCATGAAAGGCTACTGGCAGCGTGAAGACGCCACTACCGAGATCCTCGACGCCGATGGCTGGTTGAAGACCGGTGATATCGCACTGATCCAGCCCGATGGTTACATGCGCATCGTCGACCGCAAGAAGGACATGATCCTGGTCTCGGGCTTCAACGTGTACCCCAACGAGCTGGAGGACGTGCTCGCCGCTTTGCCGGGCGTGCTGCAGTGCGCAGCCATCGGTGTGCCGGACGAGAAGTCGGGTGAAGTGATCAAGGTGTTCATCGTGGTCAAGCCGGGCATGACCGTGACCAAGGAGCAGGTGATGGAACACATGCGCGCCAACGTCACCGGTTACAAGGTGCCGCGTTACATCGAGTTCCGCGATGCACTGCCGACCACCAACGTCGGCAAGATCCTGCGCCGTGAGCTGCGCGATGAAGAGCTGAAGAAGCAGGGCTTGAAGAAGATCGCCTGATCTTCTCAATCTTTGCTGGCTTGACCGGCCTCTTCGCGGGCACGCCCGCTCCCACAGGTACAGCACAACTTTCCAGGCTCGTGCAGTACCTGTGGGAGCGGGCGAACCCGCGAAGAGAGCAGCGAAATCAGCGCAGTTTTTCCAGCATCTGGTAGTACCACATCCCCGCCGCCAGCAGCGGGTTGCCCAGCAAGTCCCCCATCGGCACTCGCACGTGCTTGCACTGCGCGAAGGTGTCGAACTTCTCCAGCGTTCCGGTCAGTGCCTCAGCCATGATCTCGCCCATGATGTGGCTGGTGGCGATGCCGTGCCCGGAATAGCCCTGGCAGTACCATACGTTGTCCGACAGCTTGCCCAGTTGCGGGATGCGGTTGACCACGATGCCCATCGCACAGCTCCACTTGAACTCGATCGGCACACCCTTGAGCGCCGGGAAGGTGCGCTCGATGCACGGGCGCAGTTCGCCTTCGATATCGCGCGAATCCTTGCCTGAGTAGTTGGCTCCGCCACCGAACAGCAGGCGCTTGTCGGCCGTCAGGCGGTAGTAGTCGAGCACGAAGCGGCAGTCGTACACCGCCAGGTCCTGCGGGTTGATCTGCTCGGCCAGTTCACCTAGCGGGGCGGTGGTGACGATACCGCCCATGGCCGGGAAGATCTTGCCCTTGAGCTGGCGCTTTTCCAGCCGGTGGTAAACGTCGCCGGCCAGCATCACCTGGCGTGCTTCGACCCGACCGTGGGCGGTGACGACCGCTGGGCGTGGCCCGTGGACGATGTCCAGGACTTCGGAGTTTTCGAAGATCAGCGCGCCCAGGCCGTGGGCCGCGCGCGCCTCGCCCAGGCACAGGTTGAGCGGGTGCAGGTGCAGGTTGCGCAGGTTCTTCAGCGCGCCCAGGTACAGCGGGCTCTGCAGGTGCCGGGCGACACCGTCGCGGTCGAGCAGTTGCACCTGGTCGCCCATGCCGCGGCGTTCGGCTTCGGCCTGGAAGTTGCGCAGCTCCTCCATGTGCGAAGGTTTCATCGCCGCATGCAGATGGCCGCGCTTGAGGTCGCAGTCGATGCCATAACGCTCGACCCGCTGCTCGATGACCTGGTGCCCGCGCCAGCGCAGGTGCCAGATGAAATCATCGACTTCGGCGCCCAGGTGGTTGCGCATCTGTGTTCGCATGGCCTCGTCACCGGACAGGCTGCCGGTGACCTGGCCGCCGTTGCGACCGCTGGCCCCCCAGCCAATCCGGTTGGTCTCGACGATCGCCACCTTCAGGCCGCGCTCGGCCAGCTCCACCGCAGTGGCCACGCCCGTGAAACCACCACCGATGATCGCCACGTCGACCTGCACCGTGCCCTTGAGTTGCGGGTACTCGGTGTGGTCGTTCAGCGAGGCGCTGTAATAGGACGGTGCACGCTGGGCTGGGCCAGTGTTCAATACTGCGTTCATGGGTGTTCCTTGTTCTGAATGGGGTAGGGCTCAGGCCTGGTGCAGGTACCAGCGCCAGTCCTGTTCGCTGACTTCGGCCATGAACTGGCGGTACTCGGCGCGCTTGACCTTCAGGTAGACGCCGAGGAACGCCTCGCCGAGCGCTTCCCGTGCCCAGTGCGAATGCTCCAGCGCATCGAGGGCTGTCAGCCAGTCGGTGGGCAGGTGCTCGGTGGCCTGGGCATAGCCGTTGCCTTCGACCGGCGCGCCCGGGTCAAGCTGCTCGCGGATGCCACGATGGCTGGCAGCCAGAATCGCCGCGGCAGCCAGGTAAGGGTTGGCATCGGCGCCACAGATGCGATGCTCGACATGCCGGCTGTTGGCCGGTCCGCCGGGGACACGCAGGCTGACCGTGCGGTTGTCGACACCCCAGGTCGGTGCCAGCGGGGCGTAGCTGTTGGCCTGGAAACGACGGAACGAGTTGGCGTTGGGGCAGAACAGCAACAGCGAGTCACGCAAGTGGTGGAGCATGCCGGCCACTGCCTGGCGCAGCAGTGGGGTACCGGCTTTGTCATCGCTGGCGAACAGGTTGTTGCCGGCGCTGTCTGCCAGGCTCATGTGCATGTGCATGCCGGTGCCGGCCAGTTGCGCGAAGGGTTTGGCCATGAAGCAGGCCTGCATGCCGTGGGCATGGGCCACGCCCTTGACCAGGCGCTTGTAGCGCACGGCCTGGTCCATTGCCTCCAGGGCGTCGCCATGTTCCAGGGTGATTTCCACCTGGCCGGGGGCGTATTCCGAAATCGCCGTGCGCGCCGGAATGCCCTGGGCCTTGCAGGCGGCATAAAGGTCGGCGAGGAAGGGTTCGATCTGTTCCAGTTCACGCAGGCCGTAGACCTGGGTAGTGCGCGGCCGGCCACCGTCGTTGTCCAGTGCCGGTTGCGGGCGGCCTTGGGCATCGCGCTGCTGGTCGAGCAGGTAGAACTCCAGCTCGCAGGCCATTACCGGGTGGTAACCGTCAGCCTTGAGCGCTTCGATGGTACGCAGCAATACATGGCGCGGGTCGGCGACACTGGCGGGCAGGCCTTCGCTCGGGTGCATGCTGACCTGCACGGCGGCAGTCGGCACGCGGCGCCAAGGCAGGCGCACCAGGCTGCCTTGCAACGGGTAGGCGCGGCAGTCGATGTCACCGACATCCCAGACCAGGCCGGAGTTTTCCACGTCATCGCCATTGAGGGTCAGGCCGAGGATGGTGCTGGGGAGCGGGCGGCCGCTCTGGTAGACCGCCAGCAGTTCCTCGCGGTGCAGCAGCTTGCCGCGTGGCACACCGTTGGCGTCGAGGATGAACAGTTCGAACAGTTCGATATCTGGGTTTTCGGCCAGGAAACGGCTGGCGTGCTCTACAGGTGCAAAGTGCATGATGGATTCGCTCACAGGCGCATGGGACCCGCGCGCAGGCGCGGTCCAGCGGAGACAAACGGCCGCACGGCGGCCGGGTTTGGTCACACAGGCGTGAGCGAAGCATCCGGTGGGCGCGCATGGCGGCAATGCCACAGGGCCCAGAAGGCGAGAATGATGTGGACCAGCGGATTTTCACCGGCGCGGGACCGGGCCTTCGCTAGCGAAGGGCGGGACGACGGTGGGGCGATGGTCTGGACGGGAGTCATGCCTTTGATACTCACATGCGGCGTAAGGTTGATTAAAGCAGTGAATGGCAACGTTCACATCGTCGATCACTAAACATTCCGCCGTTGTGCAATCCCCTGTAGGAGCGGCCTTGTGTCGCGAAAGGGTCGCGGAGCGACCCCAGCTATCTCTGCTTTTTCTTCAAAATCTGGGGCCGCTTCGCGACCCTTTCGCGACACAAGGCCGCTCCTACAGGACGGCGCCAGCCTGGACAGCAAAGAAGGCCCAAATCTGCGACAATCGCGCATCCTTCGAATGCCGATCATGAAAAAGCAGGCCCACCTGCATCACTAAAAAGCCCCATGACTGACCAAGCCATCGACAAACTGCTGCAAAACCTCGACCACGCCATGATCGCCGAGCGCCACCGCCTGCGCCGGCAACTGCATGAGCTGCGCAAGCGCCCCGACGAGGCCAAGCTGGCGCAGTGGGTGGAAAAGGTCCAGGCCTCCTGTGCCCAGGTCACTGCCCGGCAGAACAGCGTGCCGCAGATCCGCTACGACGACAGCCTGCCGATTGCCGCCAAGCGTGACGAGATCAAGAAAGCCCTGGCCGAAAACCAGGTGCTGGTGATCGCCGGCGAAACCGGTTCGGGAAAGACCACCCAGTTGCCGAAGATCTGCCTGGAACTGGGCCGCGGCAGCCATGGCCTGATCGCCCACACCCAGCCGCGGCGAATTGCAGCGCGCAGCGTCGCCGCGCGGGTTGCCGAAGAACTCGGCACGCCATTGGGCGGGCTGGTCGGCTACCAGGTGCGCTTCGAAGACCAGAGTGATGCCAACACCTTGGTCAAGCTGATGACCGACGGCATCCTCCTGGCCGAAACCCAGCACGACCGCTTCCTCGAACGCTACGACACGATCATTGTCGACGAAGCCCACGAGCGCAGCCTGAACATCGATTTCCTGCTTGGCTACCTGAAGACCCTGCTACATCGCCGTCCGGACCTGAAGCTGATCATCACCTCGGCGACCATTGACCTGGAGCGCTTTTCCAAGCACTTCGACAATGCGCCGATCATCGAGGTGTCGGGCCGTACTTTCCCGGTGGAAACCTGGTACCGCCCGCTGACCAGCGAGCAGGACGAGGAAGGCAATCAGGTCGAGGACGACCTGACCGTCGACCAGGCGATTCTCGCGTCCCTCGACGAGATCGCGCAGCACGAGCGCAGCGTGGGCAAAGGCCCCGGCGATGTGCTGGTGTTCCTCCCGGGCGAGCGGGAAATTCGCGATGCCGCAGAGATCCTGCGCAAGGCGCAACTGCGCCACACCGAAATCCTGCCGCTGTATGCGCGCCTGTCGCCGGCCGAGCAGCAGCGCATCTTCCAGTCGCACACCGGGCGCCGCGTGGTGCTCGCCACCAACGTCGCGGAAACCTCGCTGACCGTGCCCGGTATCCGTTACGTGATCGATACCGGTACCGCGCGCATCAGCCGCTACAGCTACCGCGCCAAGGTCCAGCGCCTGCCGATCGAGGCCGTGTCCCAGGCCAGCGCCAATCAGCGCAAGGGCCGCTGCGGCCGGGTCGAGCCGGGCATCTGCATCCGGCTGTACAGCGAAGAAGATTTCAACAGCCGCCCGGCCTTCACTGACCCCGAGATCCTGCGCACCAACCTGGCGGCGGTGATCCTGCAGATGCTGCACCTGCGCCTGGGCGCCATCGACGCTTTCCCGTTCATCGAGCCGCCCGATGGCAAGGCCATCAGCGATGGCTTCAACCTGTTGCAGGAGCTGTCGGCGGTCAACCGGGAGAACCAGCTGACGCCGATCGGCCGGCAGCTGGCACGCCTGCCGATCGACCCGCGGCTGGGCCGTATGTTGCTCGAGGGTGCCCGCCAGGGCAGCCTGCAGGAAGTGTTGATCGTCACCAGCGCACTCTCGGTGCAGGACCCACGCGAGCGCCCGCCGGAGCGCCAGCAGGCCGCCGACCAGGCCCATGCCCAGTGGAAGGACGCCGATACCGACTTCGCCGCGCTGGTCAACCTGTGGCGCGGTTTCGAAGAGCAGCGCCAGGCGCTGACGGCCAGCCCGCTGCGCAACTGGTGCCGCAAGAACTTCCTGAATTACCTGCGCCTGCGTGAGTGGCGCGATGCCCATCGCCAGCTGTCGCTGATCTGCCGCGAGTTGCAACTGACGGTCAACAAAGAGCCGTCCGACTACCAGAAGGTGCACAAGGCAATCCTCAGTGGCCTGCTCAGCCAGATCGGCCAGAAGACCGAAGAGGGCGATTACCAGGGCGCCCGCCAGCGGCGCTTCTGGGTGCATCCGTCTTCTGGCATCGGTCGCAAGCGCCCGCAGTGGGTGATGGCCGCCGAACTGGTGGAAACCACCAAGCTGTATGCGCGCATGGTCGCCAAGATCGAGCCTGACTGGATCGAGCCGCTGGCAACCCACCTGATCAAGAAGAATCACTTCGAGCCGCACTGGGAAAAGAAGCGTGGGCAAGTGGTGGCCTATGAGCAGATCACCCTGTACGGCTTGATCCTGGTGGGCCGGCGCCCGGTGCATTTTGGCCCGATCGACCCAGTCACCTCGCGTGAGCTGTTCATTCGCGAGGGCCTGGTGGGTGGTGAAATCCAGTCGAAGGCCAAATGCCTGGCCGCCAACAAGCGCCTGCTCGAAGAGCTCGACGAACTGGAGGCCAAGGCCCGGCGGCGTGACATTCTCGCCGATGAGGAAACCCTGTACGCCTTCTACGAAGCACGTCTACCGGCGGAGATCCATCAGACCGCGACCTTCGATGCCTGGTACCGCATGACCAGCCAGAAGGACCCGAACCTGCTGATCATGCGCGAGGAAGACGTGTTGGCCCGCGAGGCCAGCGAGGTCACCGCCGCGCAGTACCCAGACAACCTGCAAGTGGGTGAACTGCGCCTGCCGCTGGCCTACCACTTCGAGCCGGGCCACCCGCGTGACGGCGTGACCGTCAGGGTGCCGGCGCCGCTGTTGCCGAACCTGCCGGGCGAGCGCCTGGAGTGGCTGGTGCCGGGCTTGCTGGAGGCCAAGTGCGTAGCCCTGGTGCGCAACTTGCCCAAGGCGCTGCGCAAGAACTTCGTGCCGGTGCCGGACTTCGTCAAGGCCTCGCTGGCGCGCATGAGCTTTGGCCAGGGCGCGTTGCCCCAGGCGCTGGGCCAGGAGTTGCTGCGCATGACCGGCGCGCGGGTTTCCGATGAGGCCTGGGCCGAGTCGGTCAACCTGGTCGAAGGGCACCTGCGCATGAACATCGAAGTGGTTGATGGCCAAGGCAAGTTCCTTGGCGAAGGCCGTGACCTGGCCGAACTGACCGCGCGCTTTGCCGCCGCCAGCCAGGCCGCGTTGGCCGTGCCGCGTACCGAGAAGAGCGAGCAGCCGGTGCAGGCCAGGGCCTTCAGCGAGGTCAAGCAGACCGCCCAGCAGAAGATCGCCGGCCTGTCGATGACCGTGTACCCGGCGCTGGTGGAAGAAAACGGCACTGTGCGTGAGGGCCGTTTCTCGACCCAGGCCGAAGCCGAGTTCCAGCACCGTCGGGCCTTGCAGCGCCTGTTGCTGCAGCAGTTGGCAGAACCTGCCAAGTTCCTGCGCGGCAAGCTGCCGGGGCTGACCGAGCTGGGCCTGCTGTATCGTGAACTGGGCCGGATCGAAGCGCTGGTGGAGGACATTCTGTTGGCAAGCCTGGACAGCTGCATCCTCGACGGTGAAGCCACGTTACCGCGTGACGGGGCAGCCCTGGCCGGGCTGGCCGAGCGCAAGCGCGGCAGCTGGGCCGAGCATGCCGAACGGCTCGCCCGCCAGACGCTGGAAGTGCTGAAGCTGTGGCACGGTTTGCAAAAGCGCTTCAAGGGTAAGATCGACCTGAGCCAGGCCGTGGCGCTGAACGATATCAAGCAGCAACTGGCCAACCTGGTGTATCCGGGCTTCGTGCGCGAGACCCCGGCAGCCTGGTTCAAGGAATTGCCGCGCTACCTCAAGGCGGTGGAATTGCGCCTGGAGAAGCTGGGCGCCCAAGTGCAGAAGGACCGCGTGTGGAGCGGCGAGCTGGGCAACTTGTGGGCGCAGTACAAGGCGCGGGCCGACAAGCATGCACAGGAAGGCAAGCGTGATGAGCAACTGACCTTGTACCGCTGGTGGCTGGAGGAGTATCGGGTGTCGCTGTTTGCCCAGCAGCTGGGCACCAAAGTGCCGATTTCCGACAAGAGATTGAGCAAGCAGTGGGGCCAGGTGGAAGGCTAACTGCCTGGATTTGTGGCACACTTGATCGAATTTGGGGCCGCTTTGCGGCCCATCGCGGATCAATCCGCTCCTACACCGTTCTGTGGGAGCGGATCTATCCGCGATCGAGGGCGCAGCCCTCGCCGTGAAATTGGTACTAAAGTGCCATTGTTCTGTCATATTCCCAGCCAGCGCCCCGTGGCGATGGCCTTTGAGCAGAGGACCGATCGTGCATAACGTCGTGATCAGCGGCACCGGCCTGTATACCCCGGCCCAGAGCATTTCCAACGAAGAACTGGTGGCCTCCTTCAATACCTGGTCGCAGCAGTACAACCAGGACAACGCCGCCGCCATCGAGCGTGGCGAAATCGAAGCAGCCCCCCTGTCCGACGCCGCCTTCATTGAAAAGGCCTCGGGCATCAAGAGCCGTTTCGTCATGGACAAGGCCGGCATCCTCGATCCGCAACGCATGAAACCGCGCCTGCCAGAGCGCTCAAATGATGAGCTGTCGATCCTCTGCGAAATGGGCGTGGCCGCTGCACGCCAAGCCCTGGAGCGCGCGGGTCGTACCCCGGCGGATGTCGATGGCGTGATCGTCGCCTGCTCCAACCTGCAGCGCCCATACCCTGCCATCGCCATCGAAGTGCAACAGGCGCTGGGCGTCGACGGCTTCGCCTTCGACATGAACGTGGCCTGCTCGTCGGCCACCTTCGGCATCCAGACCGCTGCCAACAGCGTGCAACTGGGCCAGGCGCGGGCACTGCTGGTGGTCAGCCCGGAAATCTGCACCGGCCACTTGAACTTCCGCGACCGCGATAGCCACTTCATCTTTGGTGATGCCGCCACGGCGGTGCTGGTCGAGCGTGCCGACCAGGCCACTTCGGCGCACCAGTTCGACATCGTTGGCACCAAGCTGCAAACGTCGTTCTCCAACAACATCCGCAACAACTTCGGCTTCCTCAACCGCGCAGCGGAAGAGGGGATCGGTGCGCCGGACAAACTGTTCGTGCAGGAAGGCCGCAAGGTGTTCCGCGAAGTCTGCCCGATGGTCGCCGAGCTGATCGGCAAGCACCTGGGCGAAAACGACCTGCAACCGTCCGACGTCAAGCGCTTCTGGCTGCACCAGGCCAACCTGAGCATGAACCATCTGATCGTCAAGAAACTGCTGGGGCGTGAGGTGAGCGAGGAAGAGGCACCGGTGATTCTCGACCGCTATGCCAACACCAGTTCGGCGGGGTCGGTGAT
This sequence comes from Pseudomonas sp. NBRC 111130, assembly GCF_001320485.1. NCBI lineage: Bacteria > Pseudomonadati > Pseudomonadota > Gammaproteobacteria > Pseudomonadales > Pseudomonadaceae > Pseudomonas > Pseudomonas sp. NBRC 111130. Next base: position 33,057 of record NZ_BCBG01000026.1, on the reverse strand, counting down.
TGCCTTCCACCTGTACCAGGATGATCTGGCCAAGGGGTCCCTTGGCGTACTGAGCTCGTTCGGTGCGGGCTATTCGATTGGTAGTGTGATTCTGCGCAAGCGCTGAGTCATTTTGGAGACTGTGCCGGCCTCTTCACGGGTTTACCCGCGAAGGGGCCGGATGCATTTCTGGCAGGCAAAAAAAGGCGGGAAACGCCGGATGGGGTCGGCATTTCCCGCCTCAGAGTGAAGCAGAGGAGTCTGCAGCTTAGAACTTGGCTTCCAGGTCCACCTGCAGGGTGTCTACGTCGGCGTCGCTGTTCGGCAGGTTGGAGTAGTCGGTCTTGGCCATCATGTAGGCCGCACCGACGCCGAAGTTCTTGTCGATTTCATAACCGACCTTGAACTTGTGACCACGGGAACCGGTGAAGCCGTTACCGAAGTCGGAGTCGGTGAACAGGCTGACTACGCCGTTACGCTGGACGTCGCGGTAGTTGTAGTCCAGGCTCCAGGCGCCGATCTTGGACTTCAGGCCAGCCAGCCAGGCAGTGTCCTTGCCATCGGTGCTTTCGGTGTTCTTCACGTACTGGCCGTAAGCCGACAGCGGGATGGCGAAGCCGGTGAAATCGAGCTGGCCGAAGCCTTCCACGAGCTGGAACTCGTTGGTGGTGTTGCCCAGCGAGGCCAGGGCTGCCGAGGCCTTGTCGTTGTCGTAGCCATAGATACTGGCACCGACAGTGACCTTGACGGCGTCAGCCGCGTTGAACTTGGTCCCCAGCTGGGCAGCGTACAGCTGTGCGTCGTGCTTGTACTGCACGCCGTCGCCGTCGACGTTGTCCTTCAGGTTGTAGTGGCCGATGCTGCCGAAGACTTCGGCCGGGCCGGCGTTGGTCTTGTAAGTGACGGCCACGCCTTCCGGGTTGATATCGCTGTCCCAGATGATGTCGCCCATGCTCACCCACGGCTGCATCATCTTGCCGCCGATCAGGTGCAGGTTAGGGACGGCAGTCGGGTGCCAGTCGAGGTAGGCCAGGTCGACCCACAGCGATTTCTTCTCGAAGTAGTTGTCCAGGCTCTGGTTGGTCGAGCGGGCATCGGCGCTGCTGCCGGTGGCCACGCGCACACCGGCGTCGACCTGCGGGTTGATCTCGCTGTAGAAGCCGACGCGGGCACGGACGCGTTCACGGTCCTGGTTGCCACTGCGGGCGATCGGGTTGTCGACGTTGACGTCTTCGTAACGCAGGCGTACATCACCTTTGATCTGGGTCTTGGCGGCCCATGCCACTTTTTGTTCGAAAGAGCTCATACGGTCGGACTGAGCTTTCTGGTCGGCCTTTTCCTTGGTTTCTTGTGCCAGGTCGCCCTGCAGTTCGTTGTACTGCGCCTGGTTGATCGAGCCATTGGCGCGGAGCATTTCGAGCAGCTTGGCGTCGACGGCCGCACTGGCCGGAGTACTCAGAGCCAGCATCATGCCGGTGAGGCTCACTCCGGTAAGTGTAGAAACAAGACGCATAAGGTTCTCCCTACTTGAAAGATTCGGGGAGGCTCAGCGCCCACCCCCATGTTGGCATGTCTTCGGAAAGGGCCTGACTAGACAGGTTCTAGGGTTCCGGAAAACAGGCGCAAGTATTGCGGGGGCGAATGACAGAATAATGTCCAATTAGTGGCACTGCTGTTAAGTAATTGAGAATGAAAGGCGAAACGGGCCGATGCTGATTTGAGCGATGGGCCTCTGTTGGCTGATACTGATGGCCTTGCACAGCGAGTCGAAAACGTGACCAGTCTCTACAGCCTTGCCCACCTGCGTGACCTGCCAGCGGCGACCTGGGATGCTTTGGTACCCCCTGGCCAACCGTTCCTGCGCCATGCCTTTCTCAGCGCCATGGAAGACAGCGGCAGCGTTGCCCGCAGCACCGGTTGGGCCGCCGAGCACCTGGTGCTGGAGCGTGACGGGCAGGTGCGTGCACTGCTGCCGGCCTATCGCAAATGGCATTCGTATGGTGAGTACGTGTTCGACCACGGTTGGGCCGATGCCTGCGAGCGTGCCGGCATCGCCTACTACCCCAAATTGCTCGGTGCCGTACCGTTCAGCCCGGTCAGCGGCCCGCGGCTGCTGGCGGCCGACGCTGCCGATGGCCTGCTGATGCTGCAGGCATTGCCGCAATATCTGGGCAAAGGCGGGTTGTCGGGGGCGCACATCAATTTCACCGACCCACAGCTGGATGCGCAGATGGCGGACCTGCCGGGCTGGATGGAGCGCCTCGGCTGCCAGTTTCACTGGCGCAATCACGGGTACCGCGATTTCCAGGATTTTCTCGACAGCCTCAGCTCACGCAAGCGCAAGCAGATGCGCAAGGAACGTGAGCAGGTGGCGGGGCAGGGCATCGATTTTCGCTGGTATCGCGGCGACGAGCTGGACGAGGCGCAGTGGGACTTTGTGTTCCTGTGCTATGCCAATACCTATGCGGTGCGCGGGCGTTCGCCCTATCTGACCCGGGCGTTCTTCAGCCTGCTGGCTGAACGCATGCCCGAGGCGGTAAGGGTGGTGATGGCGCGCCAGGGCGGGCGTGATGTGGCCATGGCCTTGAGCCTGGTCGGCGGCGACAGCCTGTTCGGCCGTTACTGGGGCTGCCTCGATGAGTTCGACCGGCTGCATTTCGAGACCTGCTTCTACCAGGGCATGGACTTTGCGATTGCCGAAGGGTTGCAGCGCTTTGATGCCGGGGCGCAGGGTGAGCACAAGCTGATTCGAGGGTTCGAGCCGGTGCTGACGCGTTCGTGGCATTACCTGCTGCACCCGGGGTTGCGGCGGGCGGTGGAGGATTTTCTGCAGCAAGAGCGGGAAGGGGTAAGGGGGTACGCCGAGGACGCCAGGGCGATGCTGCCATTTCGTAAGGATTGAGAATTCTGCCGCCTGCGCTGGCCTCTTCGCGGGCACGCCCGCTCCCACAGGATCACCACAGCTCTCAAAATCTGTGCAGTACCTGTGGCAGCGGGCGTGCCCGCGAAGAGGCCGGAACAGGACTCAGTCGACCCCGACAAAGCCCCCGGTCTGGTGATGCCACAAGCGGGCATACAACCCCCGCTGTTCCAGCAGTTCACTGTGGCTGCCACTCTCGACGATGCGCCCTTTGTCCAGCACCACCAGGCGGTCCATCCGGGCGATGGTCGACAGCCGGTGAGCGATGGCGATCACCGTCTTGCCTTGCATCAGCGTCTCCAGGCTTTCCTGGATGGCCGCCTCGACCTCCGAGTCCAGCGCCGAAGTGGCTTCGTCCATGATCAGGATCGGTGCATTCTTCAGCAGTACCCGGGCAATCGCGATGCGCTGGCGCTGGCCACCTGACAGTTTCACGCCACGCTCACCGACATGGGCATCGAAGCCAGTGCGGCCCTGGGCATCCGACAACTGCGGAATGAACTCGTCGGCCCGCGCCCGGCGCACGGCTTCGTGCAGCGCCGCTTCACTGGCGCCGGGGCGGCCATACAGCAGGTTGTCACGGATCGAACGGTGCAGCAGCGAGGTGTCCTGGGTGATCATGCCGATCTGGGCACGCAGGCTGGCCTGGCTGACCTCGGCGATGTCCTGGCCGTCGATGAGGATGCGCCCGCCCTGTACGTCGTACAGGCGAAGAAGCAGGTTGACCAAGGTCGACTTGCCGGCGCCGGACGGGCCGATCAGGCCGATCTTCTCGCCGGGGCGGATGTCCAGGTTGAGCCCTTCGATCACATTGGCTGCCTTGCCGTAGTGGAAGTCGACGTCGTCGAAGCGCACCGCGCCGCGGTTGACCTTGAGTGGCGGCGCCTGGGGCTTGTCGGTCACCGTGACCGGCTGGGCGATGGTCTGCAGGCCATCCTGGACCATGCCGATGTTCTCGAAGATGCCGTTGACCACCCACATGATCCAGCCCGACATGTTGACGATGCGGATCACCAGGCCCGTCGCCAGGGCGATGGCACCCACGGTGATCAGCGACTGGCTCCACAGCCACAGGGCCAGGCCGGTGGTGGTGACGACCAGCAAGCCATTGAGGGTGGTGATGACCACGTCCATGCTGGTGACCACGCGCGCCGCCAACTGGGTTTTTTCAGTCTGTTCACGGATCGCTTCGCGCGCGTATTGCTGTTCGTAGTCGGTGTGGGCGAACAGCTTGAGGGTGGCGATGTTGGTGTAGCCATCGACGATGCGCCCCATCAGCTTGGAACGTGCATCGGAAGAGATCACCGAGCGCTCTTTCACCCGCGGCACGAAGTAGTACAGCGCGGCGATGTAACCGACGATCCATACCAGCAGCGGCAGCATCAGGCGCCAGTCGGCCTCGGCGAACAGCACCAGCGAGGTCACCGCGTAGATCAGCACATGCCATAGGGCATCCACGGCTTGCACGGCCGAGTCGCGCAGCGAGTTGCCGGTCTGCATGATGCGTTGGGCAATGCGCCCGGCAAAGTCGCTCTGGAAGAAGTTCAGGCTCTGCTTGAGCACATAGGTGTGGTTCTGCCAGCGGATCAGGCTGGTCATGCCCGGGTTGATGGTCTGGTGCACCAGCAGGTCGTGCAAGCCGAAGAAAACCGGCCGCAGCAGCAGGATCACCACCAGCATCCAGATCAGCTCGCCGCTGTGCTCGCTGAAGAAGTTGGCGTTGGGCGTGCCCTGGGCCAGGTCGATGATGCGGCTCAGGTAGCTGAACATCGCCACCTCGATCAGCGAGGCGAACAGGCCCACCACCAGCAGGGCGAGAAAGCTCGGCCAGACCTGGCGCAGGTAGTACAGGTAAAACGGCCAGACCTTGCCGGGCGGCGAGTCGCTGGGCGCGTCGCGGAAGATATCGATCAGTTGCTCGAAACGGCGGTACAGCATGGGTGACAAGACTCCTGTGCTACCCGACCCCGGAAGGTTTCACGTCCCTGTGAAACCTGTGGTCAGTCGATGCGTTTGGCGGACTTGATGAACACCGGGTCGGTCGGCACGTCGCGCATGCCTTTCTTCACGGTCGTTGGCGAGTTGACGATCTGGTCGACCACCTCCATGCCCTTGGTCACTTTGCCGAACACGGCGTAACCGGCGTCGCGGCCCGGGTTGAGGAAGTCGTTGTCGGCCACGTTGATGAAGAACTGGCTGGTGGCCGAGTTCGGGTTGGACGTGCGCGCCATGGCCAGGGTGCCGCGCGTGTTCTGCAGGCCGTTGCCGGCCTCGTTCTTGATCGGGTCCTTGGTGTCTTTCTGCACCATCTGCTCGGTAAAACCGCCGCCCTGGACCATGAAGCCCGGAATCACGCGGTGGAAGATGGTGTTGTTGTAGAAGCCGCTGTCTACGTACTGCAGGAAGTTCTTGGTACTGATCGGTGCCTTCTCGGCGTTGAGCTCGATTTCAACCTGGCCGAAGCTGGTGTCCAGCAGTACGTGCGGGGTCTTGTCGGAAGCCATGACGCTGGTGGCGAAGGCGACCGAGCAGGCGGTGAGCAGGAGTTTTTTCAGCATGGGCTCAATGATCCTTGAGAGGTGGAAGCGGCTGCGAGGAACTGCAGCAGGGTCTGGTTGAAGACCTCGGGTTGATCGAGGGGTGTAGCGTGCCGGGAATCGTCGATGACCACCAGCCTGGCGTGGGGCATCAGGGCGACGTAGCGCTCCTTGAGGTGTATCGGGGTGTAATCGTGGTCGGCGGCAATCACCAGCGTGGGACAGTGGATCTGCCCGATGCGTTCCTGCACGCCCCAGTCGACGATGGCGTCGAAGCTCTTGAGGTAGGCACGCTTGTCGTTGCGTGCCCAGCGTTCGGCCATCTTCTTGCGCAGTTCGGCCTGCTCCGGCTTGGGGAACAGGCGTGCGGCCAGGCCTTGGCCGACCGTCTCGACACTGAGGATGCGCGCCAGGCCCCAGCGCTTGAGCCACCACAGCCAGTCGCTGCGAGTGCGGCGCTTGACTTCGGGGGCACTGTTGACGATGCACAGGCTGCGCAGCCATTGCGGGTGATCCACGGCGAACTGGAACCCGACCATGCCACCCATGGACAGCCCGACGAAGTGCACCGGGCCAGTCTGCAGGTGCTCGAGCAGTGCCAGCAGGTCTGCGCTGAAGGTGGCGATCTGGTAACCGTCGCGTGGCTTGTCGGAGCGGCCGTGGCCGCGGATGTCCATGAGGATCACCCGGTAGCGGCGGCTCAGCTCGGGCACCTGCAGTTCCCAGTCCTGGCTGCTGGAGCCCAGGCCGTGCAGGAGCACCAAGGGCTCGCCCTGGCCATATTCCTGATAATGCAGCGAGCATCCTTCATGTTCGAAATAGGCCATGGGCGCGGTCCTCTCAGGCTTGTGGGGGGGCTGCGAAGGGCACGTCCAGCGGCGCAGTGTCGAAGTTACGCAGCAGGTCGATGAGAATCTGCGTGGCCGGGCCCAGGGTCTTCTCTTTGCTCGAATAAAGGTAGAACAGTGGGTGGCGGCTGCCACCCTGATCGAGCGGCAGCGGCTTCAGCACGCCGTCGTGCAGTTCACGCTCGATCATGTGCCGCGGCAACCAGGCAAAGCCCAGGCCGCTGCCGACGAATGTGGCGGCAGTGCCCAGGCTGCCGACTGTCCAGCGCTGCTCGGCGCCGAGCCAGCCAACGTCGCGCGGCTGGGCGCGACCGGAGTCGCGGATCACCACCTGCAACTGGCTTTCCAGATCCTGGAAGGTGATCTCCCGGCCCAGGCGATGCAGGCTGTGTTCGGGGTGGGCGACGGCGACGAACTCCACCGAACTGAGTTCAGTGCCCAGGTAGCCGCCAATGCTGTAGCTGCTGATGGCAAGGTCGGCGATGCCTTCGTGCATGACTTCCTCGACGCCGGACAGCACTTCTTCACGCAGGCGCACCCGGCAACCACGGCTTTGCGGCATGAACGCTGCCAGGGCGCGCACCAGGCGGGCGCTGGGGTAGGCGGCATCGACCACCAGGCGCACTTCGGCTTCCCAGCCTTGCTCCATGTGGTGCGCCAGGTCTTCCAGCTGGCTGGCCTGCTTGACCAGGTGCCGCGAACGGCGCAGCAGTACGTTGCCGGCCTCGGTCAGTACCGCCTTGCGGCCATCGATGCGCAGCAGCGGCACACCCAGTTGCTCCTGCATGCGCGCCACGGTGTAGCTGACCGACGACTGCGAGCGGTGCAGGGCTTCGGCGGCCTGGGCAAAACCGCCATGGTCGACCACTGCCTGCAAGGTCCGCCACTGATCCAGGGTCACGCGCGGCGCTTTCATGTTTGGCTCCTGTTGTCCTAAGCTGCGCTCTTTCAAGGAGAGCGCCCCATGAAGAAATGTTGTGCGGCAATTTTGATGTGCCTGCCCCTCGGGGCCATGGCTTACCCCATCGATGTGGAGAAGGAACTGACCGGGGTCAAGCTGGACTACACCACCTACGACACGGCTTACGACATCGGCTCCATTACCCTGAACAACTATGGGCAAGTGCCGGCGGCTTGCAAGGTGACCTTCCGCAATGGGCCTGAGGCGCCGCGAGTGCGCCGGGTCAACGTGCCGGCTGGCAAGCATGTCGATGTAACCGCCAAATTCAATCGGCAGATCATCAAGCTGCGCATCGCGTTGGACTGCACTGCGCAATAAAACTGATTAATCGATAGATTGCACCCACTTTTTACGCTTTTTTATCGATAGGTCAAGCCTTAATCTCACCTCCATCGAATCGCAACCCTTTTCGCCGATGGAGGCACCCATGTCCCGCGTACTGATCATCGAAAGCAGCGCTCGCCAGCAGGATTCCGTTTCCCGTCAACTGACCCGTGACTTCATCCAGCAGTGGCAAGCGGCGCACCCGGCCGACGAGATCACCGTACGTGACCTGGCGCTGAACCCGGTGCCGCACCTGGATGCCAACCTGCTTGGCGGCTGGATGAAGCCTGAAGAACAGCGCAGCGCTGCCGAACTGGAAGCCCTGGCCCGCTCCAACGTGCTGACCGATGAAGTGCTGGCGGCCGACGTGCTGGTGATGGCTGCACCGATGTACAACTTCACCATCCCCAGCACCCTCAAGGCCTGGCTGGACCACGTGCTGCGTGCCGGCATCACCTTCAAGTACACCCCGACCGGCCCGCAAGGCCTGCTCACCGGCAAGCGCGCCATTGTCCTGACTGCCCGTGGCGGTATCCATGCCGGCGCCACCAGCGACCATCAGGAACCGTACCTGCGCCAGGTGATGGCCTTCATCGGTATCCACGATGTCGACTTCATCCATGCCGAAGGCCTGAACATGAGCGGCGAGTTCCACGAAAAAGGCCTGAACCAGGCCAAGGCCAAGCTGGCTGCGGTGGCCTGAGGCTCAACGAATTCCCATCCCTGACACCTGTTTTGCTCCTTGGGTGTACCTGCCCGGCCTGATGGCCGGGCTTTTTTATGCCTGGGATGCTTGCATCGCCTGTACCGGCCTCTTCGCGGGCACGCCCGCTCCCACAGGCACAGCACAACATTCAAGGCCTGTGCAGTCCCTGTGGGGCGTGCCCGCGAAGAGGCCGGTACAGCCCCCACATTCCTCATGGTTGAACACAAAGGGCGCAACCCGCTAAGGTCGCGCCCTTGATCCACGAGAGGCAACCATGGGCTACCTGATAATCGTCGCGCTGATCCAGGCGTTTTCCTTCAACGTGATCGGCGAATACCTGGCCGGCCACGTCGACAGCTACTTCGCCGTGCTCGCGCGCGTCGTGCTGGCGGGCCTGGTATTCCTGCCGCTGACCCGCTGGCGCCAGGTCGAGCCACGCTTCCTGCGCTCGATGCTGCTGATCGGCGCGCTGCAATACGGCATCACCTACGTCTGCCTGTACCTGAGCTTCCGCGTGCTGAGCGTGCCCGAAGTGCTGCTGTTCACCATCCTCACGCCGCTACACGTGACCCTGATCGAAGACGCCCTGAACCGGCGCTTCAACCCGTGGGCGCTGCTCGCGGCCCTGGTGGCGGTGGCGGGGGCAGGGGTGATCCGCTTCGACAGCATCAGCGGCGACTTCTTCATGGGCTTCCTGCTGCTGCAACTGGCCAACTTCACCTACGCTGCCGGCCAGGTGCTGTACCGCCACCTGGTCGCCCGCCACCCCAGCGACCTGCCGCATTACAAGCGCTTCGGCTACTTCTACCTGGGCGCGCTGATCGTGGTGCTGCCGGCGTTCCTGCTGTTCGGCAACGCCCAGCACCTGCCGAGCACCAGCGTGCAATGGGCGGTGCTGCTGTTCCTCGGCCTGTGCCCGACGGCCCTGGGCCTGTATTGGTGGAACAAGGGCGCGTGCCTGGTCTCCGGCGCCACGCTGGCGGTGATGAACAACCTGCATGTACCGGTGGGGCTGTTACTGAACCTGCTGATATGGAACCGCGACGAACCGCTTGGCCGGCTGCTGCTCGGTGGCGCGATCATCCTCGCATCGGTATGGCTGAGCCGCTTGGGCAACCGCGTGACGGCGCCAGCGACCGGCAAGGCCTGACATGCACACCGTCTTGGTCATCGTCGCGCCGATCTTCGCCCTGATCCTGGTCGGCTTCCTGTGCCGCAAGACAGACAAACTCGGTGACAAGGCCGCCGCCGAGATCAACAAGATGGTGGTCTGGCTGTGCCTGCCGGCGTTGCTGTTCAAGGTCACCGCCACGGCAACCTGGAGCGAGATCTGGCACCCGGGGTTCATCGTCGCCTTCGGCGCCGGCGCCCTGGCGATGTTCGTCGTGACCCTGGCCTGGCGCCTGCACAGCGGCCACGGCCTGGTGGCGGCGAGCATCGACGGGCTCAGTGCCGGTTATGCCAATACCGGCTACATCGGTATCCCGCTGTGCCTGCTGCTGTTCGGCCAGCCGGGGCTGCAGCCGGCGCTGATCTCGTCATTGATCGTGGTGTGCCTGGTGTTCGCGATTTCCCTGACGCTGATCGAGATCGGCCTGCAGGAGGAGCGGCAGATCGGCCGCGCCATTTTGCTGGTGAGCAAGGCGCTGGCGAAGAATCCGCTGGTGATCTCGCCGCTGGCGGGGGCAGGGTGGGCCATGAGCGGTCTGGGGCTGGCCGAGCCGGTGATGCATTTTCTCGACATGCTGGCCTTGGCGACCACACCTTGCGCGTTGATCTCGCTGGGGGCATTTCTGGCTGAGAAACGCACCGGTTCGCAGGCAAGCCCGTGGCCGCTGGTGGCGCTGAAACTGATTGGTCAGCCGGCGTTGATCTGGGTATTGGCGTTCAAGGTGTTCAGCCTGCCGACCATGTGGGCGGCGTCGGCGGTGCTGCTGGCGGCGCTGCCGACCGGTACCGGCCCGTTCATGCTGGCGGAGTACTACAACCGCGAGGCAGGGCTGATTTCGCGGACGATCCTGTTGTCGACCGTGGCTTCCCTGATAACTCTGACCGGGCTGCTGTACCTGCTGGGCTATGCGGGTTAGCTGCCGGCCTCTTCGCGGGTTAACCCGCGAATGGGCTGTAAAGCAGCCCCGACTCTCTCAAGCCAGTTTGCTCATCTGGAACCAGCACGGGCCATTGGATAGCCTGACGTTATCAAGCAAGGCATGGCGCTGCCAGCTAAGACGCGTTCGTTAATAAACTCAAGCCCGGCCAGCGCCTACCCGATAATCATGAAAATAAAAATCGGGAGACCGGCGTGAAGCTAGAAACGCGAAGTATCGAATTCGTCCCACACGCTGAGCGTTATGGCACGCCCAAACGATTGTTCACCATCTGGTTCAGCTCCAACTTCCAGATAACCGCACTGATGGTCGGTACCCTGGGCGTTGCCTCGGGGCTGAGCTTTGCCTGGACCTTGCTGGCCCTGTTGGTCGGCAACCTGATCGGCACCGTGTTCATGGCCGCGCACTCTGCCCAGGGGCCGCACCTGGGCGTGCCACAGATGATCCAGAGCCGGGCCCAGTTCGGTGTCCATGGCGCGGCGCTGCCTTTGCTGGTGATGGTCACGGCCGCCGTACTGTTTCTCGCCGCCAGTGGCGTGCTGATGCGCAATGCCGTGCAGGCCCTGGTGCCCATGAGCGACGATCAGGCCATCGTGGTCGTCGGCGTGCTGACCTTCGTCATCGGCTTTGTCGGGTACGAACTGATCCACCGCCTCGGGGCGTGGATGAGCCTGCTGTCGACACTGGTGTTTGCCGGCGCCCTGGTGCTGATCCTGCTGCACCCCGGCGACACCACAGGCACGACGGCAGTGACGACCGGTTTTTCATTCACCGCCTTCAACCTGATCGTGGCCCAGGCCGCGTCCTGGACGTTGGGCTATGGCCCCTATGTGGCGGATTATTCGCGCTACCTGCCGGCCAACGTCAACCCGCGTGCCACGTTCTGGGCCACCTATTGCGGTTGCGCGCTGGGCTCGTTCGCCATGATGGCGTTGGGCGCGCTGGTGGCTGTGCAATTACCCTCGGCACTGGGGCATGACCCTGCGACGGCCATTGCCGGGCTGTTTGGCCCGTGGGCGCCGTTGGCACTGGCCGTGATTGCGCTGGGGGTGATCCAGTACAACGTCTTGTGCCTCTACAGCGCCTACATGTCCTCGGTCACGATCTTCGGTGCCTTCAAGACCATCAGGCGCGTGACTGCGACAGCCAAGGCACTGGTGATGGCGGGCCTGACTGCTGCGGCAACGCTGATTGCCATCGCGACCCAACACAATTTCGATACGTTCTTCGCCGATATCCTGATCGGCCAGCTGTACCTGTTGATTCCCTGGAGCGCGATCAACCTGGTGGATTACTACTGGGTGTGCCGGGGCCAGTATGACGTGGGGGCGTTGTACGACGCCAAGGGGCGTTATGGCTGCTTCAATCGTCGAAGCCTGGCGGTGTATGCCGTATCGATCATCGGGACCATCCCGTTCATGAAACTGTCGTTCTACACGGGCTTCGTGGCCGAGTGGCTGGGGGCGGATATCAGTTGGGCGATGGGCTTGATCCTGGCTGGTGCGCTGTACTGCATGGTAAACGCCCGGGAAAGCAGGCCGCTTCTGGCAAGCTAGGCCTCTGACTCGCCGTTGAGGCGTCAAGGGGCTGCAACGCAGCCCCCGGCCATCTCAAGCCTCGTTCATTTCTTCAAGGCGGCGCGGCATCGGCTCGGATGCCGCTCGCCCCGCCAGCCCCACGCGCATGTCATTGCCACTCGGCTGCTGATACAAGCTCAGGCCAAATTCCGGCAACACCGCCAGCAGGTAATCGAAGATATCCCCCTGGATCCGCTCGTAATCGGCCCACACCGTGGTGGTGGTAAAGCAGTAGATCTCCAGCGGCACGCCTTCGGCGGTGGTCTGCATCTGCCGCACCATGCAGGTCATGTTCGGGTGCACGTTGGGGTGCTTCTTCAGGTAGGCCAGGGCAAAGGCGCGGAAGGTGCCGATGTTGGTCAACCTGCGGCGGTTGGCCGACAGCTCCGCTACCGGCCCCAGCGCTTCGTTCCAGGCCAGCAGTTCCTGGCGCTTGCCGGCCAGGTAGTCACTCAGCAGGCTCACCTGGCTCAGGCGCTGTTCTTCGTCCGGGGTCAGGAAGCGCACACCTGCGGCATCGATGAACAGGCTGCGCTTGATGCGCCGGCCACCGGACTGCTGCATGCCGCGGTAGTTGCGGAACGACTCGCTCATCAAGCGCCAGGTCGGGATCGAGACGATGGTCTTGTCGAAGTTCTGCACCTTGACCGTGTGCAGGGTGATATCCACGACATCGCCATCGGCACCGACCTGTGGCATCTCGATCCAGTCGCCCACGTGCAGCATGTCGTTGCTGGTCAGTTGCACGCTGGCGACGAACGACAGCAGCGTGTCCTTGTACACCAACAGCAGCACCGCCGACATCGCACCCAGGCCAGACAGCAGCAACAGCGGCGAGCGGTCGATCAGGGTGGCGACGATGACGATCGAGGCGAAGATCCACAGCATCATCTTGGCCAGCTGCACGTAGCCCTTGATCGAGCGGGTGCGGGCGTGTTCGGTGCGGGCATAGATGTCCAGCAGGGCATCGAGCAGGCACGACAGCGCCATGGTCATGAACAGCAGGGTGAATGCCAGGGCAAGGTTGCCGAGGAAGTGCTGGGCGGTGTCGGAAAGCTCCGGCACCAGTTTCAGGCCGAACTGGATGACCAGTGACGGGGCGGTCTGGGCCAGGCGATGGAAGACTTTGTTGTGGCGCAGGTCGTCGAGCCACTTGAGTGCCGTCTGCCGGGCCAGCAGGCGAGCGCCGTGCAGCACCAGGAAGCGTGCCAGGCGCCCGAGCACCAGTGAAACCAGCAGCAGTACGGCCAGGCCGATAGAGGCGTGAAGCAGCGGATGTTGATCGAGGGTGCCCCACAGGTCGAGGCTGTCACGCCAGATGCGTTGGATGTCCATGAGCTTGTAAACCGGTCTATTGCAGCAAAACGAAGCGCCATTAGAGCGCGGAAGCCGACGAAGTTGCCAAAAGAAATTCGGCTAAGGCGGCAGAAAACGTTACCCTATGCAACTGAATTTCCCGCACTTGCCTGAGGTTACCTCCGTGTTCTCCCAATTCGCCCTGCATGAACGCCTGCTTAAAGCCGTGGCCGAGCTTAAATTTGTCGAGCCAACCCCGGTGCAGGCCGCGGCCATCCCCCTGGCCCTGCAAGGGCGCGACCTGCGCGTGACCGCGCAGACCGGCAGCGGCAAGACCGCGGCATTCGTCCTGCCGCTGCTCAACCGCCTGGTCGACCTCAAAGGCGGGCGCGTCGAGATCCGCTCGCTGATCCTGCTGCCGACCCGCGAGCTGGCCCAGCAGACCCTCAAGCAAGTGCAACTGTTCTCGCAGTTCACCTACATCAAGGCCGGCCTGGTCACTGGCGGTGAAGACTTCAAGGAGCAGGCCGCCATGCTGCGCAAGGTGCCGGACGTGCTGATCGGCACCCCGGGCCGCCTGCTCGAGCACCTCAACGCCGGCAACCTCGACCTGTCCCACGTGCAAGTGATGATCCTCGACGAAGCCGACCGCATGCTCGACATGGGCTTCGCCGAAGACATGGAGCGCCTGTGCAAGGAGTGCGAGAACCGCGAGCAGACCCTGCTGTTCTCCGCCACTACCGGCGGCGCGGCCCTGCGCGACATTATCGGCAAGGTCCTGAAAGACCCTGAGCATTTGATGCTCAACAGCGTCTCGCAGCTGGCAGAGGGCACCCGCCAGCAGATCATCACCGCCGACCACGACCAGCATAAAGAGCAGATCGTGCAGTGGCTGCTGGCCAACGAGACCTTCGACAAGGCGATCATCTTCACCAACACCCGCGCCCTGGCCGACCGCATCTATGGTCACCTGGTGGCCAAGGACGTGAAGGCCTTCGTGCTGCACGGCGAGAAGGACCAGAAGGACCGCAAGCTGGCCATCGAGCGCTTCAAGCAAGGCAGCTCCAAGGTACTGGTGGCCACCGATGTGGCGGCCCGTGGCCTGGACATCGACGGCCTGGACCTGGTGATCAACTTCGACATGCCGCGCAGCGGTGACGAGTACGTGCACCGTGTGGGCCGTACCGGCCGTGCCGGTGGCGAGGGCCTGGCGATCTCGCTGATCACCCACAATGACTGGAACCTGATGTCCAGCATCGAGCGCTACCTCAAGCAGCAGTTCGAGCGCCGGGTGATCAAGGAAGTCAAAGGCACCTACAGCGGGCCGAAGAAGGTCAAGGCCTCGGGCAAGGCGGCGGGTGCCAAGAAGAAGAAGGTCGACAAGAAGACTGGCGAGAAGAAAGCCGCTGCCAAGCGCAAGCCGACCGCCAAGCCACGGCCGAATGCACCGCTGGCCAGCGCCGATGGCCTGGCACCGCTGAAGAAGCGCAAGCCGGCAGCTGAGTAAGGCTCAATAGCGGTGCTGGCCTCTTCGCGGGCAAGTCGGATCGCGAAGAGGCCAGCACAGGCCAATACTTATTCAGCCTTTTTCTCCGCCTGTTTCAGCTCCTTGATCCGCTTGTCGATCAACTGGCACTTGTCGGGCAAATCCTTGCTCGCCGTCCCCAGCTCCATCCCCTGCAGTTCGTCATTGATCTCCTTGGCCTTCTGCGGGTTCTGCTCGGTCAGCTGACTGACCAGTCCGGCCAGCTCCTCCCGTTTCTGAGTTGCCTCTTCCGGCGTGCAGGCCCAGGCGGGCAGGGCGCAGCACAGGGCGGTGGCACAGGCGATGCGCAGCAGCGGTTTCATCCTTTCTACCTCCGGCGGTGGTGTTGCCCGGTGGAGGCGCGTGCCGGCGAGTTGGTTCAGCCCCAACGACCGACGGCTACAACCCCGAAGTACTAGTACCGCGATCCCCCTGGGCCCCAGTTTGAAGTCGTAGCGGAGCCTCGCCAGGCACTTGTTCAGGCAGCTTCCGCTTCATGCTGTAGTCCTTTTCCCAAAGCCTCCTGGCGCTATTGAAGGGCGAGCAATTGCCCTCTAGTCTCGCCATCAAACAGGAGGTATCGTATGTACAGATGTAAATACGGAGCGTCCCATGTTCTTTGAGTGGGACGAAGCAAAGAACCAGATCAACATCCGCAAACACGGCATCGATTTCTGCGATGTACCGGATATGTTCAATCACCCGATGCTGATTCGCCGGGATGATTGTCCGGGCCACGATGAGGAGCGCTGGGTCAGCCTTGGCTGGTTGAAGTGCCTGATAGGCGTTGTCGTCTACACGGAAAGGCAGGGTGATGTCATTCGAATCATCTCTGCGCGAAAAGCCACCAGATGGGAGGCCAAAAATTATGACCAAAACATCGAAAACTGATTGGAGTCGCTTGGCTCAACAGAGTGACAGGGACATCGACACCTCTGATATCCCCGAACTGGGAGAAGACTTTTTCCGTGAAGCCGAATTGCGCGTTCCAGCCAAGCAGACGGTTACCATACGCCTGGATTCTGATGTTCTTGCCTGGTTCAAGGAGCAGGGAGCCGGATATCAGACCCGGATCAACCAGCTGCTGCGCCAATACATGCAGGCGCAACAACGCCAGCGCTGATAGGTACGCAATGGTTACGTCCGCCCCTTCTCCATGAACAGTGCCGAAGGGGAGGTGATGCATTAATGGGCCAGATGTGGTTTGGCAGCCATGTCGACAGCAAATAGTTTCTACCTTTTGCCACCTGATACACGATGTGAGCCACCTTGTTTCAGCCTGTTCCAGTTGCGGATTTAGCCGTAGTCCAATTCGGCAACGTTCGTGTCTGGATAACTTTTGGAACACTCCCGCCTGCCAACAGGTCCCAACCTGTGTACCCCCTTCGTCCACAGCAGGAGGCCATCTCCATGAGCAGCACCTACGACTGGGACCTGATCGAGCGTTTGCTGCACGAAGTGCAGAACGGCGCCGGTCACAGCTTCACGCCACGCCCCTATGCCGAGCAGCACGCTGCGGCGCTGGCCGCCAAGGGCCAGCCGGTGGGTGACCTGGACCATTTGAAGACCCGTGCGTGCGAATACGAGAAGCTACTGTTCGAGCGCGGTTTCATAGAGACTCGGCCTCCGGAAGACGGCGGCAATGGCGAGAACTTCGTGCTCACCGAGCGTGGTTCGCGCTTGCTCAGCCTGATCGACAGCAGCATCCCCGGCTTCGAGCACCCGCGCCAAGTGCTGGATGAACAAGAAGATGCGCTGGATGAAACCACCTTCGAGCACGTTTCGGCCAAGGCACAGATCGCTTGAGGTTGTTTTGAGGCTGGCAAGGGCGGGCAGGGAAACCCGATAATCGGTATTCCTTGACCACTGCCGAGCCCTTGCCGATGCCCTCGACCACCCAAAAGGCCCGCCCATGAGCGCGGCCCGCAAGAACCCCGACGCCTTTGCCTTCCAGGTGATGCTGGGCCTGTGCCTGATCTGGGGCTGCCAGCAGGTGCTGATCAAGACGGCGGCGGTGGACATCGCGCCGGTGATGCAGGCTGCGCTGCGTAACTGCATCGCCGCGCTGCTGGTGGGGCTGATGATCTGCTGGCGCGGCGGCTGGGAACAGGTGGGCAGCACCTGGCGGGCGGGGCTCGTGGCCGGTGGGCTGTTCGGCCTGGAGTTCCTGTTCATCGCCGAGGGCCTGAAGCTGACCTCGGCAGCGCATATGTCGGTGTTCCTCTATACCGCCCCCGTGTTTACGGCGCTGGGCCTGCACTTCATGCTGCCCAGTGAGCGGCTGCGGTTGTTGCAATGGCTGGGGATTCTATTGGCCTTTGCCGGCATCGCGATGGCATTTGCCGGCGGCATGTCGTTCGCCGAAATGGATGGGCGGATGCTGTTGGGAGACGCCTTTGGCGTACTTGCCGGGCTGGCCTGGGGTGCGACCACGGTGGTGGTACGTGGCTCGCGTCTTTCGGAAGCACCCGCGACTCTGACCTTGTTCTACCAACTGGCGGTGGGGTTTGCCGGGTTGCTGCTGATCGCCCTGGTCAGCGGGCAAATTGGCGATGTGACATTCACGCCGCTGGCGGTGGGCAGCGTACTGTTCCAGGGGATCGTGGTGTCGTTTGTCAGTTACCTGACCTGGTTCTGGTTGTTGCGCAAGTACCTGGCTTCCAACCTGGCGGTGTTTTCGTTCATCACCCCATTGTTCGGCGTAACCTTCGGCGTGGTGCTGTTGGGTGAGCCGTTGAGTCTGAATTTTGTGCTTGGGGCGGTCATGGTACTGCTGGGGGTGATCCTCGTGAGTGCCGAGCCTTGGGTGAAGCAGCAACTGCGTAAGTTTGTGGGTTGAAGGTTGCCAGTACCGGCCCTTTCGCGGGTTTGCACGCGAAAGGGCCGGTACTGCAAACCTTGACCGTTCAGGCTGCCCGAGTCGCCGCCAGGCAATCCTCAAGGCTGCGGCCACCGGTCAGCACCAGCACGCCCGCCACCCCCAGGCCCATCGCAGCCAGCACCAGCGCTGGCTGCAAACTCCCGCTGTAGTGGTTGCTCAACGCCGCCAGCAACGGCCCGCTCAACTGGCCCAAGGCAAAGCACGCGGTCAGCAGCCCGGCATTGCGTTGGGTGGCGTGCGGCGCCAGTTCACGCGAGCGCTGCATCACCAGTTGCATGCACGCCAGGAAGGGCCCGCCGCACAGCACCACGCCCAGGGCCAGGCCAACACTGCCACCGATCAGGCAGGCCGCCACTCCCAACCCTTGCAGCCAAAGGGTGACAGTCAGCCAGGCCGAAGTGCGGCTTCCCCGACGCAGGCTCACCAGCACCACACCCAGCGCCGCTGCCAGGCCGAATGCAGGCCAGAACAGGTCGGCCATCCAGTTGCCGCGAAACTGCTGGTTGGCCATCTGTGACAGGAAGGTGGCCGGTAGGATGTAGCCCACGCCGTACAGGGCATAGACCAGGCCCAGGCGACCGATACCGAGGCTGCGGTTCGGGCCTTGTTGCGCGGCGGCTGGCACCACGGCCGTTTGCAGGGCACCAGGCAGCCAAGGGCGCACGGCCAACAGCATGACCAGCGCCGCAACGGCATAGATCAGCCAGAGTGCCGCCGAACCGAGCCCCAGCAGATGGGCAGCCAATGCCAGCAGACCAGTCAGTGCGATGCCCAGCCCAGGCCCGGCGAACACCAGCGCCCCAAGGCGCTGGCGGTTGTGAGCATTGGCCACTTGCTGGCTGAGGCTGGTGATCATCACCAGTACCCAGGCACTGGCCACGCCAGTGCCGAAGCGCAGCAGCAGATGGCTCCAGAAACCGTCCGCCGCCCACGAGGCCAGGCTCAGCAGCACGCACAGCCACAGGCCACCATGCAGGCGCAGTTTCACCTGGTTGGGCCGCCGGGCATACATGGCGTCCACGGCGCCGAGGAAGTAACCCAGGTAGTTGGCTGCCGCCACCAGCCCGGCGGCGGTCAGGTCGAACTGCCCTTCGGCGATCAGTTGCGGCAGTTGCGGGGTGAGGGCGAAGCGGCCGATGCCCATGGCCATCATCAGGGCCACGGCGCTGGCCAGCAGTTGTACGAGCGGCGACATGAGAACTCTCCTGCGCGAAGCGATGCGATGGATGGCAGGTTAGGGCGGATTGACTTTCAATAAAATTGAATAATGATGATCAAGTTGTTCTGTTTTGGAGAATGTCATGGAGTTCAGCCAACTGCGCATCTTCCAGGCCGTGGCCGAGGAAGGTTCGGTGACCCGCGCCGCCGAGCGCCTGCACCGGGTGCCGTCGAACCTGTCGACGCGCCTGCGCCAGCTCGAAGAGCAACTGGGGGTGGAATTGTTCCTGCGCGAACGCCAGCGCTTGCAGCTGTCGCCCGCTGGCAAGGTGCTGCTGGATTATGCCAACCGCCTGTCGGCGCTGCGTGATGAAGCCGTGGCGGCGGTGCAAGGCGGCCAGCCGGCCGGCGATTTCGTGCTGGGCACCATGTACAGCACTGCCGCCATCCACTTGCCGGCGTTGTTGGCGCGCTATCACCAGCAATACCCGGCGGTGAACCTGTAGGTACAGGCAGCCCCCAGCGGCGATCTGCTTGAAGGCCTGCTCAGCCATCGCCTGGATGCCGCACTGGTGGACGGCCCGCCAAGCCTGGCCGGGCTTGATGGTGTGCCGCTGTGCGATGAAGTGCTGGTCTTGATCACCAGCCCGGAACACCCGGCGGTGCGCAGTGCCAGGGACGTGGCCGGCAAGGCGGTGTTCACCTTCCGCCAGGGCTGTTCCTACCGTATGCGCCTGGAGGCCTGGTATGCCCATGACCACACGCCGATGGGGCGGGTGATGGAAATCGAGTCGTACCAGAGCATGCTGGCCTGCGTGATTGCGGGTGCGGGCGTGGCCTTGATGGCGCAATCGATGCTCGACAGCCTGCCTGGGCGTGATCGAGTCAGCGCGCATCGGTTGCATTCACCCTTCGATCACGCTGAAACCTGGTTGATGTGGCGCCAGGGCATGCGCGGGGCGAATTTGCAGGCCTGGATCGATCTGCAACAAACCGAAACGATTAACCAGTCGTCGGAATACGCCGTTTCCGCTTGATCCGCGTCAATCTAGCCCATATCTGTAGGAACAAGAGCATGCGTAGTACAGGACATCGGACTATGATCTGTATGAAACATCGCAGGATTGAATTTGCCGTGAGGCTGACCCGTCAAGGGGGCATTATGAAAAACCAAATGTTCAACTGGCTCCACGACCTGGCCGTCGCCTTGGGGCTGATTCCACCACCTTTGCAGCCGGTGCCGATCCCGACTGATGAAGAGCAGCGCAAGCGCCAGCCGCGTCGTCGCTGAAATGCAAAAGGCCGCAGCATCTGTCCGATGCCGCGGCCTTGTTGTTTCCGCTGTTGCGGCCTGATCAGGCCAGCTTCACTTCACCCAGCGGCTTGCGCGACAGCACGCTCACCAGCACGAAGCTCACCAGGCCAACTGCCAGGCTGTAGTAGATCGGCGTGTTGGCATCCAGACCGTCCTTGAACATGAAGAACAGTGCGGTGGCAAAGCCCAGCGACATGCTGGCGATGGCGCCTGCGGTGGTTGCACGTTTCCAGAAGATCGCACCGATCAGCGGGATCAGCATGCCGCCGACCAGCAGGTTGTAGGCCAGGGTCAGGGCGCTGATCACATCGTTCACTGCCATGGCGATGCCCAGCACCACCAGGCCGGTAATCAGGGTGAACAGGCGGCTGACGCCCAGGCTCGACTGCTTGCCGCCACGCAGCTTGGGCAGCAGGTCTTCGGTCAAGGTGGTCGAGGCTGCCAGCAAGCCGGCACTGGCGGTCGACATCATGGCCGCCAGCGCGGCTGCCATCAGCAGGCCACGAATGCCTTCCGGCAACTGGCCCTTGATCATCTCGGCAAAGGCGTTGTTCGGGTTGGCCAGGTCCGGCATCAGCACATGGGCGGACATGCCGATCAGGGCGCAAGCCAGGCCGTACAGCACGCAGTACACACCGGCGGTGGTGCCGGCGCGCTGGCAGACCTTTTCGTCACGGGCAGTGAATACCCGCTGCCAGATGTCCTGGCCAATCAGGATGCCGAAGAAGTAGATCAGGAAGTAGGTGATGATGGTGTCCCAGCCGATGGTGGTCCAGCTGAAGCTGGCTGCCGGCAACTTGGCCACCAGGGTATCCCAGCCACCGGCCTTGTACAGGCAGATCGGCAGCAGGATGAACATCAGGCCAACGGTCTTGATCACGAACTGGACGATGTCGGTCAGGGTCAGCGACCACATGCCACCGATGGTCGAATAGATAACCACTACACCGCCGCCGAGCAGCAGCGACGCCCAGAAGGGCAGGTCGAGCAGCACTTGCAGCACGGTTGCCATGGCCAGGGTCGAGGTGACGCCGATCATCAGTGCATAGGCCAGCATGATCGCCGCGCTGGCCTGGCGGGCCATGGGGTTGTAGCGTCGTTCCAGCACCTGGGTGACGGTGAAGATCTTCAGGCGCAGCAACGGTTTGGCGAGGAACAGGTTGAGGGCGATGATGCCCAGGCCCAGGGCGGCACACAGCCAGAAGCCAGAGATGCCATGGACGTAGCCCAGGCGCACGGTGCCGACGGTGGAGGCGCCGCCGAGCACGGTGGTGGCCATGGTGCCCATGTACAGGGTCGGGCCGAGGTTGCGCCCGGCCACGAGGTAGTCTTCGTGGGTTTTAGCGCGCCGCATGCCATACCAGCCCAGCCCGAGCATGCCGACGGTATAGATCATTACAACAATGATGTCCAAGGCCATTGGGGGTCTCCCGATTATCTTTATTATGGCGAGATCGACCGCAAGGCGGGTTCACGGCGCCCGGCGGTCTTGTCTTGTGTTGGCGGGCCTCTATGGCCCTCCCTCATGGCTCCTGCCGGGGTCTGTAGGAGCGGCCTTGCGTCGCGAAAGGGCCGCGCAGCGGCCCCGGCAATCTATGCGGTGCCGCCAAATCCGGGGGCCGCTTTGCGGCCCTTTCGCGACACAAGGCCGCTCCTACAAGGGTGTTGCAAATGCCGGCGGTCAGCGACGCACGACGCCCGGCAGTACGCAGAGCATCTCGAACAGCAGGTTGGCGCCAAGCAGCGAGGTGTTGCCGGTGGTGTCGTAAGGCGGGGAGACTTCGACCAGGTCACAGCCGATCAGGTCCAGGCCGTGGCAGCCGCGAATGATCTCCATCGCCTGGATGGTGGTCAAGCCGCCGATTTCCGGGGTGCCGGTGCCAGGGGCCCAGGCCGGGTCGATGCCGTCGATGTCGAACGAGAGGTACACCGGGCCACCGCCGACCTTTTCGCGCACTTCGGCCATCAGCGGTTCCAGCGACTTGTGCCAGCACTCTTCGGCCTGCACCACGCGGAAGCCCTGGCGGCGGCTCCAGTTGAAGTCGTCGGCGGTATAGCCCTGGGCGCGCAGGCCGATCTGCACCACGCGGTCGCAATCGAGCAGGCCTTCTTCCACGGCGCGGCGGAAGGTGGTGCCGTGGGCGATCTTCTCGCCAAACATGTGGTCGTTGACGTCGGCGTGGGCATCGATGTGCACCAGGCCGATCTTGCCGTGCTTCTTGTGCAGGGCGCGCAGGATCGGCAGGGTGATGGTGTGGTCGCCCCCCAGGGTCAACGGGATGACGTTGTGTTCGACGATCTCGTCGTAGGCCTGTTCGATGATGCGCACGGCGTCGAGCAGGTTGAACGTGTTGATCGCCACGTCACCGATGTCGGCCACCGACAGCGAGTCGAACGGAGCGGCACCGGTGGCCATGTTGTACGGGCGGATCATCACCGATTCGGCGCGGATCTGCCGCGGGCCGAAACGGGTGCCGGAGCGCAGCGAGGTACCGATGTCCAGTGGTACGCCGATGAACGCGGCGTCAAGGCCTTCGGCGCTTTGCAGGTGGGGGAGACGGAGCATGGTGGCGATGCCGCCGAAACGCGGCATTTCGTTGCCGCCCAGTGGTTGGTGGAGAACTTTGTCCACGGTGGGCCTCATCAGTCGGTCGATTGTTCTGTTTGTTCGAACCTGTGCCGCCGCACGCCTTTCAGCTTTGTATATGCCGGCGGGCAGGGCCATTTCGGCCAAGTCTGCGCAAGGTAGTGAGTGAGAAAAATCGCTACCGGCAAATACTTACTTCAGGAATTTCTGAACTATCGCGCGCCGGAGCGGTTAGACTGCGCGCAAATACCCTGCGGAACCGTTGCCCATGGCCTCGACCTTGCCCGACCTGAAACTGCTGCGCATTTTCGTCAGCGTGGTGCGCCACCAGGGGTTCGCCAATGCCCAGCGCGAACTCAACCTGTCGACCTCGGCCATCAGTACCTACATGAGCCAGCTCGAAGGCGCCCTGGGGATCGTGCTGTGCCACCGTGGCCGGGGCGGCTTCAGCCTGACCAGCAAGGGCGAGCTGTTCCATCAGGAGACCCTGCGCCTGCTGGCCGAGCTGGACGGTTTCGAACAGTACGCCGCAGCGCTCAAGGGCGAGCTGCGCGGCACCCTCAACCTGGGGGTGATCGACTCCACCGTTGGCGACCAGGCGCTGCCCTTGGCCGAGGCCATCGGGGCCTATAGCCAGGAACACCCGGCGGTCCACCTGCACCTGTCGGTGTCCAGCCCCTACGAATTGCAACTCGGTGTGCAGGACAATCGTCTGGACCTGGCCATTGGTGCGTTTTCTTCACGCATGAGCGGCTTGCTTTATCTGCCGCTATACCGCGAGCAGCATTGGTTGTATTGCAGTAGCCGGCACCCGTTGTTCGCCGAGCGGCGCATCCCCGAGCAGGTGGTGACGCAGCAGCGCATGGTGGGGCGTGGCTACTGGAGCCAGGCCGAACTGGCCCGGCACGGGTTCAAGCACAGTGCGGCGACGGTGGAAAGCATGGAGGCGCAGCTGATCCTGATTCTCTCGGGCGCCTACATCGGCTACCTGCCCGAGCACTACGCCCAGGCTTGGGTCGACAAGGGCGACCTGAGGGTGTTATCGCCAGCTACTTTCGGGTATCAGGCCCCATTCTCGCTGATCGTGCGCAGGGGGCGTAGTCGTGAGCCGCTGATTCAAACATTCCGGGACTTGCTCAAGAGCCAGTTGAATGTCGGTTGAAGGATGTTTCGTAGGACAATCCGACTGAGTGCGCTAAATAAATTTTCAAATTAGCCGCTAACCCCTCCACGCTCTGCTAGATATTTAGTTGCGCTGCACCCTCAATACCCCATCTTCGAAGGACCGTTCAAGATGCGCATGAACTTGCCCGTCACTGAGCACGAAAGAACCTTTCCCCACGAGCAGCGCCTGATCTCCACCACGGACCTCAATAGCCGCATCACCTACTGCAATGACGCCTTCGTCGCGATCAGCGGTTTTACCTACGACGAACTGGTTGGCCAGCCACATAACCTGGTGCGTCATCCTGACATGCCCCCCGCCGTATTCGGCCACATGTGGGAGACCATCAAGCAAGGCAAACCCTGGATGGGGGTGGTCAAGAACCGCGCCAAGAACGGCGATCACTATTGGGTCAGCGCCTATGTCACGGCGATCTACGAAAATGGTCGCATCAGTGGCTACGAGTCGGTGCGTTCGGTGCCGACCCGCGAGCAGATCCGCCGTGCCGAAGCCCTGTACGCGCGGCTGCGCGCGGGCAAGTCGCCGGCGCCCTGGGCAGCCCGGTTGGCGCGTGGCGTGGCCCACGGCGGGCCGTTGATCGGCGCCGGCCTGCTGTCGGCTGCCGGCTACCTCTGGCTGGCGCCATATCTGGCGCTGGGCGTGCTGATGACCAGCTTGCTGGTGGCCTGGTACCTGATCGAGCGCCAGCAAGGCCAAACGATCCGCCGCACGCTTGCGGAGCACCCGAAGGCGTTCACCAGCCCCCTGGTGGCCCTGACCTACAGTGACAATCCTGGCCTGCTGGGCCAGCTCGACCTGGCCATCATCAGCGAAGAAGCGCGCCTGCAAACCGCGCTTACTCGCCTGGTGGACGCCGGCGTGGGGGTCAAGTCGCGGGCCGCTCAGTCGGCCGACCTGTCCGATGCCCAGGCGCAGATGCTCGACCGCCAGCGCAGCGAGACCGACCAGTCGGCCACGGCCATCGCCCAGATGGCCGCGACCATCCAGGAGGTCACCCACAACGTGCAAAGCACGGCCCATGCTGCCGGTGACGCCGACCAGCTGGCCCAGCACGGCAGCGAGCTGGCGCAGCAGAGCCTGAAGGCCATGGGCAGCATGAACGAGGCGGTCAGTGATATCGGTCAGGCGGTCAACGCCCTGGCCGAGCAGACCCAGTCGATCGGCAGTGTGGTCGATGTGATCACTTCGATTGCCGAGCAGACCAACCTGCTGGCGCTCAACGCCGCGATCGAGGCAGCCCGCGCCGGCGAGCAGGGCAGGGGCTTTGCCGTGGTCGCCGACGAGGTGCGTTCGCTGGCGCAGCGCACACGTGCTTCCACCGACGAAATCCATCAGATCATCGCCTCGCTGCGTGCTGGCGCCGAGCGTGCAGTGAGCACTGCCAGCCGCGGCGAGCAGATCTCGCGCGACAGTGTGCAAAGTGTCGAGGCGGTGCAAACGGCGCTGGCCGGCATTGCCCAGGCGGTCAGCCGCATTACCGGCATGAGCCAGCAGATGGCCACGGCGTCGGAACAGCAGAGCCATGTGGCCGAGGATATCAATCAACAGATCGTGCGCATTGCCCAACTGTGCGACCAGTCGGCGGGGCAGGCCAAACAGGGGGCCGAGATCAGTCAGGACCTGGAACGGATGGCCGAGTATCTGCATAGCCTGGCAGAGCGGTTCAACCGCTGAAGGCTTTGGGGCCCGCAAAGCGGGCCCAAACTTCCAGCCTGTGGCAAAATCCCTCCGCCAACGGAGACCCCCATGCCCAGACCCCGCTGCGAACGCTGCCAGCGCCCGCTCGACCATTGCCTTTGCCCACTGATCCCCAGCCTGGAAAGCCGCACCCGCGTGGTCCTGCTGCAGCACCCCAGTGAAACCGCCCACGCCTTGAACACCGCCCGCCTGGCCGCCCTGGGCCTGGTCAATGCCGAACTGCGGGTCGGCGAAGTGTTCACTGACCTTGGCGAGCTGTTGGCCAGCCCAGGCTATCGGCCTGTGCTGCTGTTTCCGGGCGAACAGGCGCAAGCGCTGACGGCCTACGGCGAAACGGACGACAGGCCATTGATGCTGATCGTCCCCGACGGCACCTGGCGCAAGGCACGCAAGCTGCTGTACCTGAATCCGCTGCTCGACGCGCTGCCTCGCATGACCTTGGCCGAGGTGGCGCCTTCACGCTACCGCCTGCGCAAGGCACCGGAGCCGGGGGCGGTGTCGACCCTCGAGGCGGTGGTGCAGGCGTTGAACGTGCTGGAACAACCCGTGAATTTCGATGACCTGTTGCGGCCGTTCGAGGCGTTGATCGAAGGGCAGATCAAGGCCATGGGCGCCGAGACATTTGCCCGTAATCATGGGTGAGGGTTGAGGTCATGCTTTTTCTGTGCCGGCCTGTTCGCGGGCAAGCCCGCTCCCACAGGATCACCGCTGACCGTGAAATCTGCGCAGTACTTGTGGGAGCGGGCTTGCCCGCGAAGAGGGCCTGAAAGGCTGTTCATCTTTCCCGCAGCGCCTCGGTCCGTGCCTTGAGCACCGGCTTGAGCAGATAATCCAGCACACTCTTCTGCCCGGTGATGATATCCACCGTGGCCACCATCCCGGGGATGATCAGCAATGGCTTGTTGTCCCCACCCAGGTGGTTCTTCTCGGTCCTCACCTGGATCAGGTAGAACGCATTGCCCTTGTCATCGGTGACGGTGTCGGCGCTGATCAGCTCCAGCTTGGCCTTGAGCCCGCCGTAGATGGTGTAGTCATAGGCACTGAACTTGACCATCGCCGGTTGCCCCGGGTGCAGGAAGGCCACGTCTTGCGGGCGCACCTTGGCCTCGATCAGCAGGTTGTCTTCGATCGGCACGATCTCCACCAGGTCGCTGCCCGGCTGCACCACGCCGCCGATGGTGTTGACCTTGAGCAACTTGACGATGCCGCGCACGGGCGACACCACTGTGGTGCGGTTGACCCGGTCGTCGATGGCGATGCTGGTGGCGGTGATCTTGGACAGCTCGGTGCGCTTGTCATTCAGCTCTTTGGCTGCGTCCGAGCGGAAGCTTGCATCAGACTCCTCGATCTTGCTCTTGATCTCGGCGATCGCTGCCTCGGCGCGGGGAATGGCCAGGCTGGTGGCATTGAGCTGGCCGCGGGCTTCCACGGTGCGTTGCTTGAGGCGCAGGATCTCCACCGGCGAGATGGCGCCCTTGCTCACCAGCGGCGCTGACATGTCCGTCTCCTGCTGCAGCAGTGCTACGGCCGAGCGGTACTGGTCGACCTTGGAACGGAACTCGGCCAGCTCCTGGTTCTTCTGCCGCAGTTGTTCGTTGAGGGTCTGTTTTTCGCTGGCCAGGCGCCGCTGGCGCGAACCGTACAGGGCGATCTCGTCTTCGGCGACCTGCGGCGCATTGGCACGTACTTCATCCGAAAGCACGAACGGGCGGCCCTCGGCTTCCGCCGACAGGCGCTCGACCTGGGCGGTCAGGGCATAACGGTCAGCCTCGCTTTCGCCTTTGTTGGACTTGAAGCGGGTGTCGTCAAGGCGCAGCAACGTGGCGCCTTTTTCGACCATCTGCCCTTCGCGCACGAAAATCTCGGTAACGATGCCGCCTTCGAGGTTCTGCACCACCTGTACCTTGCTCGACGGGATGGCCTTGCCTTCGCCGACCGTCACTTCGTCGAGCACCGCCAGGCTGGCCCAGACCAGCGCCACCAGCAATAGCGCGGCGGCCAGCCACACGGTCAGCCGCGACAGGCGTGGCGAGTCCTGAAGGGTGGCGCCGGCCAGTTCCGGCATGTAGTCGCGTTCGGCCCGTTTGTCGGCGCCATGGCTGCTACGGATGTTGTGGCTCAAGGACATGCCTACCTCACTTGTCTCAGTGGCAAGGCGCGGTCCCTGTGGGAGCGGGCTTGCCCGCGAACACCGGCAAAGCCGGTGCCACACACCGCGGTGTCTGCTTCGCGGGCACGCCCGCTCCCACAGGGTTGAGTATGTTGAGTCAAAGGGCCGAGCCGATACGGCCCTTGCGCAAGGCGTCGACAACCGCATCCTTCGGCCCGTCGGCGACGATCTTGCCGTTGTCCAGTACCACCAGCCGCTCCACCAGGCTGAGCATCGCGGTGCGATGGGTGACCAGCAGCACGGTCTTGCCTGGCACCCAGCTCAGCAGGCGCTGGCGCAGTTGCTCTTCGCTACTGTTGTCCATGTGGCTGGTGGGTTCGTCGAGGATCAGGATCGGCGGTTCCAGCAGCAGTGCGCGAGCCAGCAGCACAGCCTGGCGCTGGCCGCCGGAGAGCAACTGGCCGCGCTCGCCTACCGGGCGGTCGAAACCGTTGGGGTGTTGCCGGGCCAGCTCGCTGACGCCCGTCAGTTCGGCCACTTCGAGCATGCGCGCATCGCTGATGTGGCGGGCGCCGAGGGTCAGGTTGTCGCGCAGGCTGCCGGCCAGCAGTGACAGGTCGTGGGCCACGTAGCCGATCTGGCTGCGCAGGTCGGCGATGTCCAGCTGGCGCAGGTCAAGGTTGTCCAGCAGCACCTGGCCTTCGTCGGGGTGATGGAAGCCCATCAGCAGCCGCCCGAGGGTGCTCTTGCCCGAGCCGCTGCGGCCGATGATGCCGATGCGCTCGCCGGGGGTGATGGTCAGGTTCACATCGTGCAGTGCCGGGCTGACTTGCCCCGGGTAGCGGAAGGTGATGTGGCTCAGCGCCAGGCCGCCCCTGAGCGTGGTGTGCTCCAGGGCCTGCTGATCGAGCTGACGTTCCTGGGGCAGGGCCATCAGTGCGTCGGTGCTGCGCATGGTCAGCTGCGCCTGTTGGTAGCGGGTGATCAGCCCGGCTATCTGGCCGAGCGGGGCGAGGACGCGGCTGCCGAGCATGTAGCTGGCGACCAGGGCGCCAACGCTGAGGTTGCCGGCGATGATGCTGTACACCCCGGCAACGATGGTGGCCATGCCGCAGAACTGCTGAATGAACAGCGTGCCGTTGCTGGCCAGCGACGACAGGTTGCGGGCGTGGGCGTCGAGGCGGGCGATGGCGGCGTTGGTGTGCTCCCACTGATACTGGCGTTCGCTTTCGGCGCCGCAGGCCTTGAGGGTTTCCAGGCCGCCGAGGGTTTCGATCAACAGCGCCTGGCGCACGGCGCCGAGGCTCAGGCTTTTTTGCACGGTGTCGCGCAGGCGGGCCTGGATGGCCAGGGCAAAGCCTACTGCCAGCGGGAAGGCGATCAGCGGGATCAGCGCCAGCCAGCCACCGAGCAGGCCGATCACCAGCAGCATCAGCGCCACGAAGGGCAGGTCGATGATGCTGGTCAGGGTGACTGCGGTGAGGAATTCACGCAGGCCCTGAAAGTCATGGATGCTTTGGGCGAAACCACCGATAGTGGCGGGCTTGGCCTTCATCGCCATGCCGGTGATGCGCTCGAACAGGGTAGCGGAGAGGATCAGGTCGGTCTTCTTGCCGGCCTGGTCCAGCAAGTGGGCGCGGACCATGCGCAGCACCAGCTCGAAGGCGGTGCCGATGAACAGGCCAGCGACCAGCACCCACAAGGTCGACAGCGCCTGGTTGGGGACCACGCGGTCGTAAGTCTGCATCACGAACAGCGGCACCATCAGGCCGAGCAGGTTGATCAGCAGGCTGGCCAGCAGGGCGTCGCCATACAACCAACGGGAATGGCGCAGGGTGTCGCGGAACCAGGCGTTGACCCGCGGCAACAGCGGTGAGCGCACGTCTTCGAGGGTATGCCGTGGGCGGGCGAACAGGGCGTGGCCGCTGTAGGCCTGCTGCAGTGCTTCGCGCTCGACCCATTGTTCGCCGCCTTCAGCTTCGCAGGGCAGGATCAGCGCTCGGCCGTCATCGCCCCAGCGCTGCAACACCGCGCTGCGGCCATTGTCGAGCAACAGCAGCACTGGCAGGTTGAGCGCCGAGATATCATCCAGCGCCCGCTCCAGCACCCGCGCTTGCAGCCCGGCACGCGCCGCAGCCCGCGGCAGCAAGTCCGCGCCCAGACGTTGCTGGGCCAATGGCAGGCCGCTGCACAGGCTGGCGCGGCTGGCCGGGCGGCCATGCAGCCGGCAGAGTATCAGCAGGCCATCGAGCAGCGGGTCATCGACATCCGGGCGCGGTTGCGCACTTTGCATACTGGTCACGATGGCCTACTCCCGCCAGGTGGATGGTTTTGCTGTGCAGGCGATCCGTGCCAGTGCGGGCGACGCTCAGCGCATGTCGGGCAATCTGGCTTCGGTGCGGACGTCGTTGTTGGCGATAGCCTCTGGTGGTAACGAAATGCGTTGCTTGCTGAGCAGTTCACCCATGGTCGCCAGTACCCGGTACATCGAATACTCTTCGGTATAACGCACTTCGGTGTAACGGCGGTTGGCGTTGTACAGCTCGTTTTCGCTGTCGAGCACGTCGAGCAGGGTGCGCTGGCCCAGGCCGAACTGGTCCTGATAGGCGGCGCGCACGCGCTGAGTGGTCTCGGCGTATTCGCGTGCGGTCGGGGTCTGCTTGCGGGCGTTGTTCATCGCGTTCCAGGACAACCTGAGGTTTTCGGTCAGCTCGCGCAGGGCATTGTTGCGGATGTCCAGGGCCTGGTTGATCTTGTGCGCGTCAGATTGCAGCCGGGCTTTGTCACTGCCGCCACGGAACAGGTTGTAACTGAGCTCGACGCCGGCCTGCCAGTCGTTGTTGCTGTGGCCTCGCTCGCCGCCGATGTTGTTGTTGGCACCGGTGGCCAGCACCGCGTCCAGACGGGGGTAGAACGGCGACTTGGCCACTTCGTATTGCTGTTCCGCGGCATTGACGTCGGCCTGGGCCGACTTCAGGTAAGGGTTGTTCTGGCGCATGGCTTCGCGTGCTTCGTCCAGCGTGCCTGGCACATCAACCTTGATCGAGCGCGGCCCTTCCAGTTCGTCTGGCATCCGGCCGACCACACTATAGAAGTTGGCTTCGGCATCGGCGAGGTCGACTTCGGCAGTGTCCAGGTTGTTTTCTGCAAGGGCGCGACGGGCGCGGGACTGATCGAGGTCGGCGGTGCTGCCGACACCGCGTTCGCTACGCAGGCCGATCTGGTCGTTGACGCGCAAGTGCGCCTGCAGGTTGTTCTTGGCCAGGTCCACAAGCTCCCGGCGCTTGAGCACTTCCAGGTACACCTCCACGGTGCGCAAGGCGACATCCTGGGCGATGGCCTGGGTGTAGTAGGCGCGAGAGGTCGCCACCGCCTCGGTGCGGCCCACTTCATTGGCGGTGTTGAAACCGTCGAAGATCATTTGCCGCAGGCGCAGTTCCGACTGTGTGTAGTTGAGAGTTTCCTTGTTGTGGTTGGTCGTGCCGTCCGGGTTGATACCACGGGTGTTGAGGTTGTCCGAGCGCTGACGCCCATAACCTGCCACCAGATCCACGGTCGGGTAGTAACCACCGCGGGCGAATTTGACATCCTCATCGGCCGAAAGCTTGCTGTTGCGATTGGAGCTGATCTGCGGGTGGTAATCCACGGCACTCTGGATGGCTTCGTTGAGGGACATCGCCTCGACGTTCGTGCATGCCATGGCTATCAACATGGCGCTGGCGAGGGGGGTTAAAACGCGCATGGGGCTACTTCTCCCTGGTCACAAAAAATTCCTGCTTTTCGCCAAAAAAATGACGAATTTTATTATCCAAACCGTTTCATGTTTGTAACAACAGAGCTAAGAACATTTGACGGGCGATCTAAGAAGATTTTTTCATAATGGTTATGCGAAAAAAAACTTATGCGGTCTAAGGAAAGCAAGACATTGTTTCATCCAAGTGAATTCGCGAGTCGTTACAGGGCGCGATGTACAAGCACTGCGGCAAGTTCCATATTTTTTGCAGCTAAGGACGTAGAGGGGTTAGGTGAAAGCAGTATTTGGCGACAAAAAATTGGCAGAAATTGATGGCCAACTTACATTATTACTATCGCCAAAGTAGTGCCTGAGCGTACGAGTCTTACCGTCGAACGGTTTCGTAGCCCATGCCTGCACCTGCCTGCGCAATGTCACTGGCTGATGTAGCCCACCAGTAAGGGGAGGCGTGCGCTCATGGCTAAGTATGTCGGTGTGGTCAGCAAGGTGATTGGCCAGGTATTCGCAGTCGCCAGCGATGGAAGTCGGCGCCCTTTGATCGAAGGTGACCGCCTGTTCGTGGGCGAGCAGCTGGAGACGGGGGTTGCAGGGGCCGTGGCGGTGCGCCTGCAGAACGGTGCCGAGTTGACCCTGGGCCGCGACAGCAGCCTGGAGATGACGCCAGACCTGCTGGCCAACCGGGCGCCCCATGCACCGGCCCACGACGTAGCGCCGAGCGACGCACAATTGAGTGATGTGGAGCGTATCCAGCAGGCGATTGCCGCAGGCGACGACCCGACCCAGAGCGCCGAGGCAACCGCCGCCGGCTCAGGCAGCCCTAGTGTCTCCGGGGCGCTGGGAGGAGGTCACAGTTTCGTCATACTTGATGAGGTCGGCGCCCGTGTCGATCCGGTGGTGGGCTTCCCGACGGCAGGTTTCAATGGTTTTCCCGAACTTGCCAACCGCGAAGTAGGCGGCCTCGACCCCAGCAATGGCAGTACGCTCAACGGTCGGCCCGTGGCAGGTGACAACGGCAATGGCGGCACGGGACCTACGGAGCCGACCATCCCGTCAGTAGACGAAAATCATCCCGTCACCTTGCTGGGCCTGAACATCGCCCCGGGTGAACTGAGCCTGAACGAGGCGAATCTGCCACTGGGTTCTGCCAGTGATGCGATGGCACTGACCCAACAGGGCCGCTTTACCGTGGTGGCACAGGATGGCGTGTTCAATCTCAGTGTCGCTGGCATCAATGTGGTGACGGGCGGTGTGGTGACGGGCGTTGGACAGTCGATCACCACCGGGCTAGGTAACATCCTGACGATTACTGGCTACAACCCTGACACTGGCCAGGTAAGTTACAGCTATACACTCACTGCATCCGGACAACATATCGAAAACGATGGGGCCAAGTCGTTGACCGAGCATTTGCAGGTGCTCGTCAGTGACAGTGACGGCGATGTCGCCCAAGGCTTGCTCGATGTGATCATCCATGATGATGCGCCGCAGGCATTCGATGACAGCAACGCGGTGACGGCAACCGAACAGCACGTCGAGCTGACCGGTAACGTGCTGGGCAACGATATCCAGGGCGCTGACCGCGTTGTC
>NZ_BCBG01000025.1:0-77693 GCF_001320485.1 Pseudomonas sp. NBRC 111130 | reverse complement strand
GTCCGCCAGTACTCCGCTGTCGGTACTACATGCTTAGCCGTGTCTACTGATTTAATCCGCAGCCGCCCGACGGGCAGGGTGCTTTGGATGAGTTGGGTAAGTTTTAGTCGCTTTGCCCCCAACGTGCTACACGACGATCCTGTTCTGTATGACAATCATTTCGGGTTTACAGGCATCCCCTGATGATTGCTGGAGCCGAAGCTACCAGGAGAGCGGGCTCAGCTGCTTACGCAGCGAGAGCGTAGCCCTCGTAGTTTTCGTCATTGGCAACTATAGAAAGTTGCAACAGTGGATTTACGAGTTCTGTTACCAACTCGGCATGCACCTAGAGTTTCGCTACCGGCGTCGAATCCTGATCGGCCCCACACTAGCTCTTGGCTAACGCACCTTGCGGCACGTAAGGCGGAGTATACGCCATTGCGCGGGCGACGTCGACAGCCGGTCCTGTCGCCCACGCTGCGACGGCTCAAGCACCACTGCCGCCGGCCGAGCCGCTGCCTTTCTCGGTCTTTTCCAGGCGCTCCAGGACCTTGCTGGTGATGGCGATGCAGCCTTTGGTGTCACCTGAAGCCTGGGCGGCCTTGGCTTTGTCGACCTGCTCGGTCAGGGCTTTGTCCAGGCCTTCGGAGGTAGCGCCGGCGGTGGCCATGCTGTCGTCGATCTTCTGCAGGTTGGTCTTGCACAGGTCATCGGCGGCGAATACCGGCGAAGCCAGGAGGGTAGCGGCCGCGAAGAGGGCCGAAAGCGCGGTACCTTTCATGGAAGTCTCCTTTTATGGCCGCGGGGAAGTGGGCCTGTAAGGGTGGACTGTCGGGATTTGGCGGGGGTTCAATCGAGGTGATGGCTTGGTGGCAGGGTGGTTTGTGGCGGGATGTTGCGGTCGATCGGGCAATGCGGTTCGGTGTGGGTGCGGCCTTGTGTCGCGAAAGGGCCGCAGAGCGGCCCCGGCAATTGAAGCGGCGAAGCTGAAATCGTGGGGCTGCTACGCAGCCCTTTCGCGACACAAGGCCGCTCCCACAGGAATTGCAGCGGTTTGAGGTCGGTGCAAGACGCTTGGGTATCTCAGATTGCGCGTGGGCGGGTGACGCGGTCTACCAGGTAGACCAGGCCGTGGTAGTCGATGCCGCTGTGGCTGGACAGGCCGATTTCACAGGTGCGGCTTGTGGAGATCCCCTCGCTGCAATACTGCACCGCATCCTTCAGGCTACGCAGCGAGTGAGCGTTAAGCTCGGGGGTGGTGAAGCCCTTGTCGCCAGCGAATCCGCAACAGTGGATGCCTTCCGGAATCACCACCTGCTTGCTGCAACGGCGCGCCAGGTCAATCAATGCCTGGCTTTCGCCCAGATGCTGGGTGCTGCAGGTCACATGCACGGCCACGGGCTCGTCCTGGGGGCTGAACTCGAGTTTGTCGACCAGGTGGGTGCGGATGAAGCGCACCGGGTCATACAGGTCCAGCCGGGTTTCGCCCAGGTCCTGCACCAGGCGCAGGGTGCACGGGCTGGTGTCGCAGTAGATCGGGTCGAGCCCGCCGCGGCTGGCGTGGAGCAGGGCGTTGAGCAGTTCCTGGCGCTTGTGCTCGGCCTGCCTGGGGTAGCCCTTGGAGGCGAACGGCTGGCCGCAGCAGAGGCTGTCGGCGTTGTCCGGGAACACCACTTGGTAACCGGCCTTTTCCAGCAGGGCGCGGGTCTTTTCGAGAAGCGAGCTTTGCTCGCGGTCGGCATAGGCGGGGCCCATCACGCGTGAAACGCAGGCGGCAAGGTAGACCACGCGGGGCCGGGCGTCGTTGCTCGCCGGGCCGAAGTCCAGTGTGCGCAGCGGTTGGGGCAGGGCCGGGGTCCACTGTGGCAGGCGGCCTTTGCTGGCCTTGCTCAGGGCTGCACTGAGGCGCCCGAGGCGTGGTGCGCCGAGCAGCTTGCGGGCGCTGTTGGCGGCGGTGAGGGTGAAGCGGGCGCCGCCCAGCGCTGTGTGGAAATGTTCGGCCAGCCAGTCTGCGGTCTTTGCATGGTCGGCGGCCTGGCTGCGCAGTTTCTTTATCAGATCGCCGGTGTTGATGCCAACCGGGCAGCGCTGGGCGCACAGGCCGGTGGCGGCGCAGGTGTCGATGCCTTGGTACTGGTAGCTTTGCAGCAGCTCGCGGGTGTCGATGCCGGCGCGTTTCTTCGCCTGGATGTCGCGCCACATGACGATGCGCTGGCGCGGACTGAGGGTCAGGCCCTTGGAGGGGCAGACCGGTTCGCAGAAGCCGCACTCGATGCACTTGTCGACGATCTCGTCAGCGGCGGGCAGCGGTTTGAGATTTTTGAGGTGTATGTCCGGATCTTCGCTCAGCACCACATCGGGGTTGAGGATGCCGTTGGGGTCGAGCAGGCGCTTGAGTTTCCACATCAGCTGGTAGGCATCAGCGCCCCATTCCAGCGCCACGAACGGCGCCATGTTGCGTCCGGTGCCGTGCTCGGCCTTGAGCGAGCCGCCGAACTCGACGGCCACCAGCTGCGCCACGTCGTCCATGAAGGCCTGGTAACGGGCGACTTCCTCGGCGCTGTTGAAGCCCTGGGTGAAGACGAAGTGCAGGTTACCCTCCAGCGCGTGGCCGAAGATGATCGCCTCGTCATACTGGTGCTTGTCGAACAGCTGGATCAGCCGGTTGACGCCTTCGGCCAGTTGCTCGACGGGGAAGGTGACGTCCTCGATGATCACCGTGGTGCCGGTCTGGCGCACGGCACCGACGGCGGGGAAGGTGTCTTTGCGGATTTTCCACAGCTGGTTGTACACGGCCGGGTCTTCGCTGAAGTCGACCTTTTGCTCCAGCGGGTAGTCGGCGATCGAGGCCATCACCCGCTGCAGTTGTTCGTGCAGCAGGCTCTGGCTGGCGGCGCGGGACTCGATCAGCAGGGCGCAGGCGTTGGCTGACAGGGCTTTGACCCACAGCGGCATGCCCGGCATGTTCTGCACCGAACGCAGGCTGCGGCGGTCGAGCAGTTCGACGGCGGACACCGGCTGGCGCTTGAGCACGGTGACGGCGCGGCAGCAGCTTTCCACGCTGGGGAACACCAGCAGGGCGCTGGCCTTGTGCGGATGGTCGGGCACGGTGTTGTAGGTAACGGCGCTGATGAAGCCCAGGGTGCCTTCGGAACCGACCAGCAGGTGCTGCAGGATATCCAGCGGTTGGTCGTAGTCCACCAGTGCGTTGAGTGACAGGCCGGTAGTGTTCTTCAGCCGGTATTTGTGCCGGATGCGGTCGGCCAGTTCGGTATTGGCGCGGGTTTCGCGGCCCAGGCGCGCCAGCGCTTCGAGCAGTTCGGCGTGGCTGCTTTCGAAGGCGGCGACACTGGCGGGGTCTTCGCTGTCCAGGCGGGTGCCATCAGCCAGCACCAGGCGCAGGCCGGCGAGGGTGTGGTAGGTGTTCTGCGCGGTACCGCAGCACATGCCGCTGGCGTTGTTGGCGACAATGCCGCCGATCTTGCAGGCGTTGATCGAAGCCGGGTCGGGGCCGATCTTGCGCCCGTAGGGGGCCAGCCAGGCATTGGCCTGGGCGCCGATGACGCCGGGTTGCAGGCGGATCTGCTCGCCCTGGCCGCGGATCTCCTTGCCTCCCCAGTTGTCGCCCAGCACGATCAGTACCGAGTCGCTGATGGCCTGGCCGGACAAGCTGGTGCCCGCAGCGCGGAAGGTCACCGGCACGCGATCGCGCTGAGCCAGTTGAATCAGCCCGACCACTTCGTCCTCGGACTCGACGCGCACCACCAGCTTGGGGATCAGCCGATAGAAGCTGGCGTCGGTGCCGAAGGCCAGGGTAGAGGTCGGGTCGTCGAACCGGCGTTCGGCCGGGATAAGGCGCTCGGCATCGCGCAGGAACGCAGCGGGCAGGCTCATGCAATCTCCTCGCGGGGCCGCAGCGTCTGCTGCGCAGCGTGCCCCGGTCATTCAGGCGGTACGGTTTGCAGGCGCTCAGGCGCCCAGTTCGCGGACCAGCGATTCGCGGTTGATCTCGCTGATCGACTTGGCGCCAGTCAGCACCATGGCCACGCGCATTTCCTTCTCGAACAGTTCGAGCAGGTTCTTCACCCCGGCCTGGCCGTGCACGGCCAGGGCCCACAGGAAGGCGCGGCCAATCAGCACGGTGTCGGCGCCAAGGGCGACCATGCGCACCACATCGAGGCCGCTGCGGATGCCGGAGTCGGCGAGGATCTTCAGGTCGCCTTTGACTGCATCGGCAATTGCCGGCAGGGCGCGGGCGCTCGACAGCACGCCGTCGAGCTGGCGGCCGCCGTGGTTGGAGACAACGATGCCGTCGGCGCCGAACTTGACCGCGTCACGGGCGTCATCGGCGTCGAGGATGCCCTTGATGATCATCGGGCCAGCCCAGAATTCGCGGATCCACTCCAGGTCCTTCCACGAGATCGACGGATCGAAGTTGTTGCCGAGCCAGCCGATGTAGTCGGCCAGGCCCGTGGGGTTGCCACGGTACTTGGAGATGTTGCCCAGGTCGTGCGGGCGGCCCATCACGCCAACGTCCCACGCCCATTCGGGGTGGGTCATGGCCTGCAGCACGCGGCGCATCGGGCCGTTCGCACCGCTCATGCCGGAGTGGGCATCGCGGTAGCGGGCACCGGGAACGGGCATGTCGACGGTGAACACCAGGGTCTTCACGCCAGCGGCCTTGGCCCGTTCCAGGGCGTTGCGCATGAAGCCGCGGTCTTTGAGCACATACAGCTGGAACCACATCGGCCGGTCAATGGCGGGCGCCACTTCTTCGATCGGGCACACCGACACCGTCGACATGGTAAACGGAATGCCGTGGGCCGCTGCTGCACGCGCCGCCTGCACTTCACCACGGCGGGCGTACATGCCGGTGAGGCCGACCGGGGCCAAGGCCACGGGCATGCTCAGGGTCTCGTCGAACAGCTTGGTTTCCAGGCTCAGCTCGGACATGTTCTTCAGCACGCGCTGGCGCAGGGCGATGCTGGCCAGGTCCGAGACGTTGTGGCGCAGGGTGTGCTCGGCGTAGGCCCCGCCGTCGGCATAGTGGAATAGGAAAGGAGGCAGCTTGCGTTGGGCCGCGGCGCGATAGTCGGTGGAGGCGGAAATGATCATGGATTCTCGCAGCGTGGGTTGAAGGAGATGCCGGGCGCGCAACGGCGCCCGGCCCCTTTCACTTTAGTGATGAACCAGCATGCCGGTCAGCCAGTAGGCCTGGATCAGGGTGATCAGGCCGACGATGGTGGCAAAGAACAGGCTGTGCTTGACGGTGAAGCGGAACAGGTCGGATTCCTTGCCGACCAGCCCGGTGGCAGCGCAGGCCACGGCGATCGACTGTGGCGAGATCATCTTGCCGGTCACGCCGCCGCTGGTATTGGCCGCCACCAGCAGGGTGTCGTTGACCCCGATCTGGTGGGCGGTGGTGGCCTGCAGCGAGCTGAACAGGGCGTTGGACGAGGTGTCGGAACCGGTCAGGAACACGCCCAGCCAGCCGAGGAACGGCGAGAAGAACGGGAACGCAGCACCGGTGCCGGCCAGGACCAGGGCCATGGTCGAGGACATGCCCGAATAGTTGGTGACGAAGGCGAAGGCCAGCACCATGCCGATCGACAGGATCGGCCAGCGCAGTTCCCAGAGGGTCTCCTTGAAAGTGGTCAGACCAGTTTTGAAGTTGATCTTCAACACCCACATGGACACCAGTGCGGAGAGGAAGATCGCGGTGCCCGTGGCGGAAATCGGATCGAGCTTGAACACCGCTGGCATGGCGGTTGGCGCGGTGACGATCGGCGCAGTCTTGATCACCAGCTGGTCAAGGTGCGGGATGGCGAAATTGAACACGAAGTTGTACATCGCGCCGCCGGGGGCGAAGGCCGCTTTGAATGGCTTCAGGGTCCAGAGGGTGACCAGCACGGTGAGGATCAGGAACGGCGACCAGGCCTTGAAGATCTCGCCGAAGCTGTACGGGGTCGGCTGGCTGCCGCTTGGCTGCACCACGGCGGCGCCGACGCTGCCTTTGGCTTCGGCGAACGAGCGCTTGG
The DNA here is from genome assembly GCF_001320485.1 of Pseudomonas sp. NBRC 111130. Lineage (NCBI taxonomy): Bacteria > Pseudomonadati > Pseudomonadota > Gammaproteobacteria > Pseudomonadales > Pseudomonadaceae > Pseudomonas > Pseudomonas sp. NBRC 111130. Next base: position 71,676 of record NZ_BCBG01000025.1, on the reverse strand, counting down.
GCTGCCAGACTTTCAGGAACAGGGTCAGGCAAATCAGGCTGGCCAGGGCCGAGGTGATGTCCGGCAGCTCCGGGCCAATGAAGTTCGAGGTGAAGTACTGGGTCACGGCGAAGCTCAGGCCGGCGACCAGGGCGGCAGGCCAGGTTTCCTTCACGCCGCGCAGGCCGTCCATCATGAATACCAGCCAGAACGGTACGAACAGCGACAGCAGTGGCAGCTGGCGCCCCGTCATGGCGCCGATGTGGAAGGCATCGATACCGGTGACCTGGCCGGCCACGATGATCGGGATGCCCAGGGCACCGAAGGCTACCGGTGCGGTGTTGGCAATCAGGCACAGGCCGGCGGCGTACAGCGGATTGAAGCCCAGGCCCACCAGCAATGCGGCGGTAATGGCTACCGGTGCGCCGAAGCCGGCCGCGCCTTCGAGGAAGGCACCGAAGCAGAAGCCGATCAGCAGCACTTGCAGGCGCTGGTCATCGGTAATCGACAGCACCGAGCTGCGGATCACTTCGAACTGGCCGCTCTTGACCGTGAGTTTGTACAGGAACACCGCGGCAACGATGATCCAGGCAATCGGCCAGAGGCCGTAGAGGAAGCCATACCCTGCGGCAGCGAGGGCCATGTCGACAGGCATCTGGAAGGCAAAGATCGCCACCAGGAGCGACAGGGCCAGGGTGATGCTGCCGGCCACGTGGCCTTTGAGGCGGAACACGGCCAGGGCCAGGAAGAAGAACACGATAGGGATGACCGCCGCCAGTGCGGACAGGCCGAGACTACCAAGCGGGGTATAGAGTTGTTGCCAGGTTTGCATATGGGGTGGCCCCTAATTGTTGTTGGTCAGGCACTGGCATTGGATAATTGGTAAGACCAATTTACAATGACTGGTCGCTAGGTTAAAAGCGCTGTCGTGGGTGTGTCAATTTGTCCTGTGCAAAACTTTGGTCGCAGGTCGATGAACGGGCGGCTGCTCACTGGCGAAAACCGTCGCCTGATGCGTGCTGGCGCAGCGCGGATCGGCGAGAATAGGCGCTCGGCGATAATTGGCCGGAGTTTGTGGAGAGCATGTGATGGTTTTTGATCAGGTCCGCCAACGGCGCCTGTCCGACGACATCGTCGATCGGCTGGAAGGGATGATTCTGGAAGGCACGCTGACCTCTGGGCAGCGGCTGCCAGCCGAGCGCGTCCTGGCCGAGCAGTTCGGTGTGTCGCGCCCGTCACTGCGTGAGGCGATCCAGAAGCTGGTGGCCAAGGGTCTGCTGGTGAGCCGCCAGGGTGGCGGCAATTACGTAGCCGAATCGCTCGGCTCGACCTTCAGCGACCCACTGCTGCAGTTGCTCGAGCATAGCGCCGAAGCGCAGCGCGACCTGCTTGAGTTTCGCCATACCCTGGAGGCGTCATGCGCTTACTACGCAGCCCTGCGTGCCACCGAACCTGATCGTGCGCGGTTGAAAGCGGCGTTCGATGCTCTGCAGGACTGCTATGCGCGGGCTGACGAGGTGACGCGGGCGGAGGAGGGCGCGGCTGATGCGCGCTTCCACCTGGCGATTGCCGAGGCCAGCCATAACGCGGTGTTGCTGCATACGATCCGTGGCTTGTTCGACCTGCTCAAGCGCAATGTGGTGACCAACATTGGTGGCATGTACCAGCAGCGCACGGAAACACGCGACATGCTGATCAGTCAGCACCGCGAGTTGTACCTGGCGATTGTCGAGGGCCGGGCGGAGGAGGCGCGGGAGGTGTCGAGCCGGCACATCCTGTATGTGCAGGAGGTGCTGGAAGAGGCGCAGGACGAGGCCCAGCGGGTAGCGCGGGCAGAGCGGCGCAGCGGGCGTTGAGATCGGTGCTGGATTCTTCGCGGGTAAACCCGCTCCCACAGGTACAGCGCAGGTTTCAAACCCTGTGCAACCCCTGTGAGAGCCCAGGTACTGCACAGGTTTCAAGCCCTGTGCAGCCCCTGTGAGAGCCCAGATACTGCGCAGGTTTCAGGCCCTTTGCAGTCCCTGTGGGAGCGGGTTTACCCGCGAAGAGGCCGGAACAGGCTAAAGGAGATTTACTCTTCCTTGCCCTTGTTCCGCACCGCACGCTGCAGCTCGCGGTTGGAGTCGCGTTCGCGCATGGTGTCGCGCTTGTCGAACTCCTTCTTGCCCTTGCCAAGCGCGATCTCGCACTTGATCAGGTGCTTGCTCCAGTACAGCGCCAAGGCCACACAGGTGTAGCCTTTTTGTGCCACGGCGGCTTCCACGCGCTCGAGCTCGCGCTTGTTCAGCAGCAGCTTGCGGGTGCGCGTGGGGTCGGCGATGACGTGGGTGCTGGCGGTGGTCAGCGGGGTGATGTGGCTGCCGAACAGCCAGGCTTCGCCATCCTTGAGCAGCACGTAGCTGTCGGTCAGGTGCGCCTTGCCGGCCCGCAGGCTCTTTACTTCCCAGCCGGACAGGACCAGCCCGGCCTCGAACTTGTGTTCGATGAAGTAATCGTGTCGCGCCTTTTTGTTCTGCGCGATGGTCCCGGTCGGATGTTTCTTTTGTTTAGCCATAGGGGCGGCATTATAGGCAAGACATCACGTGGACGGCTATGGGATTTCGGTGTGCTTGAGCCACCGCAATGAATACCGGACAATACAAGGCCTGTTCTCTGCACAGAACCTGTTTTCGGCACGCTGCGAAGCGCCGCCAACCAGCCTTGGAAGTGACGCCTGGATGACTACCCATATTCAACGCTCCGCCCTGCTGCCGTACCCTGCCCAGGCGCTCTACGATCTGGTCAACGACGTGGCCAGCTACCCTGAATTCCTGCCCTGGTGCTCGGCCTCGACGGTGATCGAGGCCAGCGACACGCACATGCGGGCGAAGCTGGAAGTGGCCAAGGGCGGCATGAGCCAGCAGTTCGTCACCCGCAATATTCTGGTGCCGGGGCAGTCCATCGAAATGAACCTGGAAGAGGGGCCATTCACGCAGCTGCATGGCCTGTGGGTGTTCAAGCCACTCGGCGAAAAGGCCTGCAAGATCAGCCTCGACCTGACCTTCGACTACGCCGGGGCGATCGTGCGCGCCACGCTCGGGCCGCTGTTCAACCAGGCGGCCAATACTCTGGTGGATGCGTTCTGCCAGCGTGCCAAGCAGCTCAATGGCTAAGATCGAAGTGGCCTACGCCACGGCCGAGCGCCAGTGGTTGTTGGCCTGTGAAGTGCCAGACGGGGTGAGTGTGCGTGAAGCGTTGCGCCTGTCCGGGATTGTCGGGCAAGTGAGTGGGCTGGATATCGCGCACTGTCCGGTGGGCATTTTCGGCAAGGTGGTGGCAGATGCGCACGCGCATGTAGTCGAGGAGGGGGACCGCCTGGAAATATACCGGCCTCTGCTGCTCGACCCTGTCGAGGCGCGCAAGCAGCGCGCTGCAAAGGCGAAGGCCAAGCGCTAGCTGAGCTGACAGTAATAAAAAGCCCGGACCATGGTCCGGGCTTTTTCATCTGGCCGGCATTTACTGCGGCGAGGTTTCCAGCGGTGCCGGTGTCGGCACTGGGGTGGTCTCGATGGTGTCGATCTCGCGCTGGATGGACTCTTCCGTCGAGCCTGGCTTGGCCGGCTTCTCTTCCGGCTGCGGCTTGGCCTGCTCTGGCTGGGTGGCCGGGCTGACCGTGGTGGTGTTGCTGCCGCCGAGGATTTCCTGGTCGCGGCTCACGCCTGGCATGAAGTCGCCGGACAGGCTGACCAGCTGGTCGCTGTCGTTGAAGAAGATGCTCATGCGCTCCTGCTGACGTGTGCCGCCACCAGGTTGCAGGCTGTACAGATAGTCCCAACGATTGGTGTTGAAAGTGTCCTGCAGCAGCGGGTTGCCCATGATAAACCTTACTTGCCGACGGGTCATTCCGGGGCGTAATTGGTCTATCATGTCTTGCGTGACGACATTGCCCTGCTGGATGTCGATTTTGTAAACCCCGGGAAACGAGCAACCGGCGAGTGCGAGCAGTCCCGCGAGGGCGAGGCTGTTTAGCAAGAGCTTGGTGTTTTGCATCGGTGGGCGACTTCCACTATCTTGGCTGGACAACGTAAACCCCGATCATACCCGTATTAAGAGAAGCTGCGAAGCAGCATCGGCGAGAAAGCTGACCATGGTTGAAAATAGCGAATTGCGCAAAGCCGGTCTCAAGGTGACACTGCCTCGAGTCAAGATCCTTCAGATGCTCGACTCGACCGAGCAACGTCACATGAGCGCCGAGGATGTCTACAAGGCGCTGATGGAGGCTGGCGAGGACGTCGGTCTGGCAACCGTCTATCGCGTACTGACCCAGTTCGAAGCGGCGGGTCTGGTGGTGCGCCACAACTTCGACGGTGGCCACGCGGTGTTCGAGCTGGCTGACGGCGGTCACCACGACCATATGGTCAACGTGGATACCAGTGAAGTTATCGAGTTCATGGATGCCGAGATCGAACGCCGTCAGAAAGAGATCGTGGCCGAGCATGGCTACGAGCTCGTGGACCACAACCTGGTCCTTTATGTGCGTAAGAAAAAGTAACGATTTAGCTCGTTATGAATGGCAAAGGCGACCTTCGGGTCGCCTTTGTGCTTTGTAGGGTGCTGAATGCGTGTTGGCCTTGCTGGCCCTTTCGCGGTGGTTCGACGCTTCGATAAACCCGCTTCCACAGGGTCTGCACAGACCTTGAGCCTTGCGAAATCCTGTGGGAGGGGTTTACCCGCGAAGAGGCTGAAGGTGCTCTCAAGCCTTGCCGGAAACCACCATCTTGCGCGCATGGGCCAGGGATTCCTTGGTCAGGTCGATGCCGCCCAGCATCCGCGCCACTTCTTCGACCCGCTCGCGTTTGCCCAGGTTGGCGACTGCGGTGTGGGTGGTATCGCTGTTGCGCACTTTGTGCACGAACAGATGATGGTGCCCTTGCGCGGCCACTTGCGGCAGGTGAGTCACGGTCAGTACCTGGCCACGCTCGCCCAGGCGGCGCAGCAACTGGCCGACGATTTCGGCCGTAGGGCCACCGATGCCGACGTCCACTTCGTCGAATACCAGGGTCGGAATGCGCGAGGTCTGAGCTGTGATCACCTGGATCGCCAGGCTGATACGGGAGAGCTCGCCCCCGGACGCCACCTTGGCCAGGCCCTTGAGTGGCTGCCCGGGGTTGGCGCTGACCAGCAATTCGATCTGTTCCAGGCCGTGGGGTGACAGGTCATTGCCTTCGTTGGGGGTAAGTTCGATGCAGAACCGCCCACCCGGCATACCCAGGCGCTGGATTTCCTGCTCCACGGCGACGGCCAGCTGTTTGGCTGCCTGCTGGCGCAGTGCGCTGAGCTCCTGTGCCTTCTGTTTATAGTGCTGGGCATAGGCGCCAAGTTCCTCGGCCAGGCGTTCGATCGACTCGTCGCTGGCGTTCAGGCCTTCGAGTTCATCCATCAGCTGTTGCTGCAAGTGTGGCAGCTCAGTGGGGTGCACGCGGTGCTTGCGCGCCAGGGTGTAAATCGTGTCGAGGCGCTCTTCCAGGGCTTGCAGGCGCATGGGGTCGGCGTCGAAGTTGTCGAGGAAGCGATTGAGTTCGCCCACCGCTTCTTCAACCTGAATCTGTGCGCTGGCGATCATGTTGGCGGCTTCGCCCAGCGCGCGCGGGGCGTTCGTTGCAGCGCCGAGGCGGTTGAGGCTGGCGGTGAGCGCGCTGAGCACATTGCCAGAATCGCTTTCGCTGCACTGGTCGATGACCTGGCGGCAGATGCCGAACAGGGCCTCTGCGTTGGTCAGGTTCTTGTGTTCCTGCTCCAGTTGTTCCAGTTCGTTTTCGCCCAGGCCGAGATTGTCCAGCTCTTCCAGCTGGTAGCTGAGCAGTTGGTGGCGGGCGCGTTGCTCGTCGCCGGAATTGCTCAGCCGCTCGAGTTCCAGGCGGGTCTGGTTCCAGCGTTTGGCGGCAAGCTGCACCTGGCGGGAGAGGTCGATGGCGCCGGCGTATTCGTCCACCAAACGGCGGTGGGTGTCGGTCTTCAGCAGTGACTGGTGTTCATGCTGGCTGTGGATGTCGATCAGCAGCTCGCCCAGCGCCTTGAGGTCGCCGAGCGGGCAGGGGGTGCCGTTGATGTAGCCGCGGCTGCGCCCTTCGGCGGTGATGACGCGGCGCAGAATGCACAACCCGTCGTTGTCCAGATCGCGCTCGGCCAGCCAGGCATGGGCTTCGGGGATGTCCACCAGGTCGAACGTGGCAAGGATGTCTGCCTTGTCGGTGCCGGGACGCACCACGCCGCTGTCGGCACGGTCCCCCAGGGCCAGGCCGAGGGCGTCGAGCATGATCGATTTGCCCGCACCGGTCTCGCCGGTGATCACCGACATGCCACGGGCGATTTCAAGGTCGAGGTGCTCGACGATGGCGTAGTTGTGAATGGACAGGTGCACCAGCATGGGGGCGGCTCCCGAAGTTCAGGTCTGGTTATTTATACAGTACTTTTTTCTGCCCTGCCAATGCCCTCTGGCGGATTCTGTTGCGACCGGCAAAACCCACGTGCCCCTTGAAGCTGGTTTTTCCGGCCCCATATAGCCGGCAGACACGGCGAGCTTTGCTCGTACAACCGAAATTGCGGAGGAGAGACCCATGGCTGACGAACAGCTGAATGAACAAGACCTTAATGCCGAAGAGGCAGGTGCAGTGGATAACGGCGCCCGCGTTCAGGAGCTCGAGGAGCAGCTGGCCGCCGCCAAGGATCAGTCCCTGCGTGCCGCTGCCGAAGCGCAGAACAGCATTCGTCGCGCCGAGCAGGAAGTCGACAAGGCCCGCAAGTTCGCGCTCGAGAAGTTTGCTGGCGACCTGCTGCCGGTGATCGACAGCCTGGAAATGGCCCTGGCGCACCTCAAGCCCGACGACGAACAGGTCAAGAGCACGCGTGAAGGCGTCGAGCTGACCCTGAAGATGTTCCAGGACACCCTCAAGCGCTACAACCTCGAAGCCATCGACCCGCACGGGCAGCCGTTCAACCCTGAGCACCATCAGGCCATGGCCATGCAGGAAAACGCCGAGGTCGAGCCTAACAGCGTGCTCAACGTGTTCCAGAAGGGCTACCTGCTCAACGGTCGCCTGCTGCGCCCTGCCATGGTGGTGGTCAGCAAGGCGCCAGCGGCACCGCAACCTTCTATCGATGAGAAGGCTTGAAATCCTCCGGGGCATCCCCATCTAGGTGTCAAGCGTTCAAGTATTACCGCAGTTGGCCACGACCGTAGCCGCTGCCGCCAAATTCAAGTTTCGGGAGAGTAAACATGGGCAAAATCATCGGTATCGACCTGGGGACCACCAACTCGTGCGTCTCCATTCTGGAAAACGGTAACGTCAAGGTCATCGAAAACGCCGAAGGCGCGCGCACTACCCCTTCGATCGTGGCCTACGCCAACGACGGTGAAATCCTGGTTGGCCAGTCGGCCAAGCGCCAGGCCGTCACCAACCCGCACAACACCCTGTTCGCAGTGAAGCGCCTGATCGGTCGTCGCTTCGAAGAAGATGTCGTGCAAAAAGACATCAAGCTGGTGCCCTACAAGATCGTCAAGGCCAATAACGGCGACGCCTGGGTCGAAGCCAGCGGCAAGGAAATGGCGCCTCCGCAGATCAGCGCCGAAGTACTGAAGAAAATGAAGAAGACCGCCGAAGACTACCTCGGCGAGTCCGTGACCGAAGCGGTAATCACCGTTCCGGCGTACTTCAACGACAGTCAGCGTCAGGCCACCAAGGATGCCGGCCGCATCGCTGGCCTGGACGTAAAACGTATCATCAACGAGCCGACCGCCGCTGCACTGGCTTACGGCATGGACAAGGCCAAGGGCGACCACACCGTCATCGTTTATGACCTGGGTGGTGGTACCTTCGACGTTTCGGTCATCGAAATCGCCGAAGTCGACGGTGAGCACCAGTTCGAAGTGCTCGCCACCAACGGCGACACCTTCCTGGGTGGCGAAGACTTCGACATGCGCCTGATCGACTACCTCGTCGACGAGTTCAAGAAAGAGTCCGGCATGGACCTGAAGAACGATCCGCTGGCCCTGCAGCGTCTGAAAGAAGCTGCTGAAAAGGCCAAGATCGAGCTGTCCTCGGCGCAGTCGACCGATGTCAACCTGCCGTACATCACTGCAGACGCCACCGGTCCTAAGCACCTGAACGTGAAGATTTCCCGCGCCAAGCTGGAGTCGCTGGTCGAAGACCTGGTCAAGCGCACCATCGAGCCTTGCCGCATCGCCCTGAAAGACGCGGGCATCGACGCCAGCAAGATTGACGACGTGATCCTGGTCGGCGGCCAGACCCGTATGCCGATGGTGCAGAAGGCGGTTGCCGACTTCTTCGGTAAAGAAGCGCGCAAGGACGTCAACCCGGACGAAGCCGTGGCCATGGGTGCTGCCATTCAGGGCGCCGTGCTGGCCGGTGACGTGAAGGACGTGCTGCTGCTGGACGTCAGCCCGCTGACCCTGGGTATCGAAACCATGGGCGGCGTGATGACCGCGCTGATCGAGAAGAACACCACCATTCCGACCAAGAAGTCGCAGGTGTTCTCGACCGCCGACGACAACCAGAGCGCCGTGACCATTCACGTGCTGCAAGGCGAGCGCAAGCAGGCGGCGCAGAACAAGTCGCTGGGCAAGTTCGACCTGGCCGAGATTCCGCCAGCGCCTCGCGGCGTACCGCAAATCGAAGTGACCTTCGACATCGACGCCAACGGCATCCTGCACGTGGGCGCCAAGGACAAGGCCACCGGCAAGACCCAGTCGATCGTGATCAAGGCCAACTCCGGCCTGTCTGACGAAGAAATCGAGCGCATGGTGCGTGACGCCGAGGCCAACGCCGAGGAAGACCGCAAGTTCGAAGAGCTGGCCACTGCCCGTAACCAGGGTGATGCGCTGGTGCACTCGACCCGCAAGATGGTTGCGGACGCCGGTGACAAGGTTACTGCTGAAGAGAAGGCCGCGATCGAAGCTGCCGTGGTTGCCCTGGAAGCCGCTGTCAAAGGCGACGACAAGGCCGCCATCGACGCCAAGGTCGAAGAACTGTCCAAGGTATCGGCTCCGGTTGCTCAGAAGATGTACGCCGAGCAGCAGGCCGAACAGCCTCAGGGTGGCGCACAGCAAGCCGAGCCGGAAGCCAAGCACGATGACGTGGTTGACGCCGAGTTCGAAGAAGTGAAAGGCGACGACAAGAAGTAATCGTTGCCTGCTGTCGACCCGTTCACTGGTTGCTGCCGGTGAGCTGGTAGGATGTCGCCGCGCGGGGGCTTGCTCCCGCGTTGGCGTATCTGGAATTCGAGATTTTTTACAGCATTTGTCGGGGCCATTCGTGGTGTGCAGGCAGGTGCTGATGGCGCGGCGCAGATGCCTGACGCCCAACAAGGTGCAAATGACCTATGTCCAAGCGTGATTATTATGAGGTCCTGGGTGTCGAGCGCGGCGCCAGCGAAGCTGACCTCAAGAAGGCTTACCGCCGACTGGCGATGAAGTACCACCCGGACCGCAATCCGGGCGATAAAGAGTCGGAAGACAAGTTCAAGGAGGCCAACGAGGCCTACGAAGTACTGTCAGATGCGAACAAGCGTGCGGCGTTCGACCAGTACGGTCATGCCGGCGTCGACCCGAGCATGGGTGGCGGCGGTGCCGGCTTCGGCGGCGCCAACTTCTCCGACATTTTTGGCGACGTTTTCAGTGACTTCTTCGGCGGCGGTCGCGGTGGTGGACGTGGCGGTGCCCAGCGCGGCAGCGACCTGCGCTACACCCTGGAGCTGAACCTGGAAGAAGCGGTGCGCGGCACCACGGTCAGTATCCGCGTGCCGACTCTGGTCAACTGCAAACCGTGCGACGGCTCCGGCGCCAAGAAGGGGTCGACCCCGTCGACTTGCCCGACCTGCGGTGGCATCGGCCAGGTGCGCATGCAGCAAGGCTTCTTCTCGGTGCAGCAGACCTGCCCACGCTGCCACGGCCAGGGCAAGATCATCACCGATCCATGCACCTCGTGCCATGGCGAGGGCCGTGTCGAGGAATACAAGACCCTGTCGGTCAAAGTGCCGGCGGGCGTCGATACCGGCGACCGCATCCGTCTGTCCGGCGAGGGCGAGGCGGGCACCCATGGTGGTCCGACTGGCGATCTGTATGTGGTGATCAACGTGCGCGAGCACGAGATCTTCCAGCGTGACGGCAAGCACCTCTATTGCGAAGTGCCGATCAGCTACACCGATGCCGCACTCGGTGGCGAGCTGGAAGTGCCGACCCTCGATGGTCGCGTGAAGCTCAAGATTCCGGAAGGTACCCAGACCGGCAAGCAGTTCCGCTTGCGTGGCAAGGGTGTCGCCCCGGTTCGCGGTGGTGGTGCCGGTGACCTGCTGTGCCGCGTAGCGGTTGAGACCCCGGTCAACCTGACCCGTCGCCAGCGCGAATTGCTCGAAGAGCTGCGCAGCTCGCTGGAAGGTGACAACTCGCCCAAGGCCAGCGGCTGGTTCGATGGCGTTAAGCGCTTCTTCGGCGATCTCTGACAAGGAAAATGGCTATGCGACGTATTGCAGTGATGGGCGCGGCGGGGCGGATGGGCAAGACCCTCATCGAAGCCGTTCAGCAAACCCCGGGCGCGGGGCTGACGGCGGCGATCGATCGTCCGGACAGCTCGCTGGTCGGGGCGGATGCCGGCGAGCTGGCAGCGCTCGGTCGTATCGGTGTACTGCTGTCGGACGACCTGGCCAAGGTTGCCGACGAATTCGACGTGCTGATCGACTTCACTCACCCGTCGGTGACGCTGAAGAACCTGGCGTTCTGCCGCAAGCACGGCAAGGCGATGATCATCGGTACCACCGGTTTTACCGCCGAGGAGAAGCAACTGCTTGCCGAAGCGGGCAAAGACATCCCGATCGTGTTTGCCGCCAACTTCAGCGTTGGTGTCAATCTCAGCCTCAAGCTGTTGGACATGGCTGCGCGGGTATTGGGTGACGATGTCGACATCGAGATCATCGAGGCGCACCACCGGCACAAGGTCGATGCCCCGTCGGGGACCGCGCTGCGCATGGGTGAAGTGGTTGCCAATGCGCTGGGGCGCGATCTGCAGGAAGTGGCGGTGTATGGCCGTGAAGGCCAGACCGGCGCGCGTGATCGCCAGACCATCGGCTTTGCCACCGTGCGTGCCGGCGATGTGGTCGGTGATCACACCGTGCTGTTTGCTGCTGAGGGCGAGCGCCTGGAAATCACCCACAAGGCCTCCAGCCGTATGACCTTCGCCAAGGGCGCGGTGCGAGCGGCGCTGTGGCTCGATGGGCGCAAGCCGGGCCTGTACGACATGCAGGATGTGCTCGACCTGCGCTAAGCCGTTCGAGCGGTGCTGGCGTCTTCGCGGGGCGCGCCCGCTCCCACAGGATTTGTGCAAGACTCAGGCTCTGTGCGGTCGTTGTGGGAGCGGGCATGCCCGCGAAGCAGGCGCCGCAAATGTCAGTCTGTCGCAATCATGTGTTTTAGAGGCACATATGCGGTAGACCGAAAACGCACTTTTCTGTAAGCTACAGCTTTAGTGTGTCCACTAAAAGCGCGCAGCGAATTGAATTCAGCACATGAAAGCGGGGTGACGTGTCCATACGTCACTCCGCTTTTTTGCAACCTGCGATCGCCCTTTCATGCTTGACTTACGGGAGGTCTTCTTGACAAAGCCAGCCATACTCGCCCTTGCCGACGGCAGTATTTTCCGCGGTGAAGCCATCGGTGCCGACGGTCAGACCGTTGGTGAGGTGGTATTCAACACCGCTATGACCGGCTACCAGGAAATCCTTACAGACCCTTCCTACGCGCAGCAAATCGTCACCCTGACCTACCCGCACATCGGCAACACCGGTACTACGCAGGAAGATGCCGAGTCGAACCGTGTCTGGTCCGCTGGCCTGGTTATCCGCGACCTGCCGCTGCTGGCCAGCAACTGGCGTAATACCCAGTCGCTGCCTGAGTACCTCAAGGCCAACAACGTCGTCGCCATCGCCGGTATCGACACCCGTCGCCTGACCCGTATCCTGCGCGAAAAAGGCGCTCAGAACGGCTGCATCCTGGCGGGTGACGACATCAGCGAAGAAGCCGCCATCGCAGCCGCCCGTGGCTTCCCTGGCCTGAAGGGCATGGACCTGGCCAAGGTCGTTTCCACCAAGGAACGCTACGAGTGGCGCTCCAGCGTTTGGGAGCTGAAGACCGATAGCCACCCGACCATCGACGCTGCCGACCTGCCGTACCACGTGGTCGCCTTCGACTACGGCGTCAAGCTGAACATCCTGCGCATGCTGGTCGCCCGCGGCTGCCGCGTGACCGTGGTGCCTGCCCAGACCCCGGCCAGCGAAGTGCTGGCACTGAATCCGGATGGTGTGTTCCTGTCCAACGGCCCTGGTGATCCGGAGCCATGCGACTATGCGATCCAGGCGATCAAGGAAATCCTCGAAACCGAGATTCCGGTATTCGGCATCTGCCTCGGCCACCAGCTGCTGGCCCTGGCCTCCGGCGCCAAGACCGTGAAGATGGGCCATGGCCACCACGGTGCCAACCACCCGGTCCAGGACCTGGACACCGGCGTGGTCATGATCACCAGCCAGAACCACGGTTTCGCCGTTGACGAAGCCACCCTGCCGGGCAATGTCCGCGCCATCCACAAGTCGCTGTTCGACGGCACCCTGCAGGGTATCGAGCGCACCGACAAGAGCGCGTTCAGCTTCCAGGGCCACCCTGAAGCGAGCCCAGGCCCGACCGACGTCGCGCCACTGTTCGATCGTTTCACCGATGCCATGGCCAAGCGCCGCTGAGCATCCTGCATCAAGGCCCCGGGCCGGCTCACGCCGCGCCCGGAAGCGCCTGACCCAGATTGTTCAAGACGGCTTGCCGACTGACCCGCGGATTTGAGTGACAACCATGCCAAAACGTACAGACATCAAAAGCATCCTGATTCTCGGCGCTGGCCCGATCGTGATCGGCCAGGCCTGCGAATTCGACTATTCCGGCGCCCAGGCCTGTAAAGCCCTGCGCGAGGAAGGTTTCCGCGTCATCCTGGTGAACTCCAACCCGGCCACCATCATGACCGATCCGGCCATGGCCGACGCCACCTACATCGAGCCGATCAAGTGGCAATCGGTGGCCAAGATCATCGAAAAAGAGCGCCCGGACGCGGTACTGCCGACCATGGGTGGTCAGACTGCATTGAACTGCGCCCTGGACCTGGAGCGCCACGGCGTGCTGGAAAAGTTCGGCGTAGAGATGATCGGCGCCAACGCCGACACCATCGACAAGGCCGAAGACCGTTCGCGCTTCGACAAGGCCATGAAGGACATCGGCCTGGAGTGCCCGCGCTCCGGTATCGCCCACAGCATGGAAGAGGCCAATGCAGTGCTCGAGAAGCTCGGCTTCCCGTGCATCATCCGCCCATCGTTCACCATGGGCGGCACTGGCGGCGGTATCGCCTACAACCGCGAAGAATTCGAAGAAATCTGCACCCGTGGCCTCGACCTGTCGCCGACCAAAGAGCTGCTGATCGACGAATCGCTGATCGGCTGGAAGGAATACGAGATGGAGGTGGTCCGCGACAAGAAGGACAACTGCATCATCGTTTGCTCCATCGAGAACTTCGACCCGATGGGCGTGCACACCGGTGACTCGATCACCGTGGCGCCGGCGCAGACCCTGACCGACAAGGAATACCAGATCATGCGCAACGCCTCGCTGGCGGTGCTGCGTGAAATTGGTGTGGAAACCGGCGGCTCCAACGTGCAGTTCGGTATCTGCCCGAACACTGGCCGCATGGTCGTGATCGAGATGAACCCGCGTGTTTCGCGTTCGTCCGCCCTGGCTTCCAAGGCCACCGGCTTCCCGATCGCCAAGATTGCCGCCAAGCTGGCCATTGGTTACACCCTCGACGAGCTGCAGAACGACATCACCGGCGGCCGCACCCCGGCGTCCTTCGAGCCGTCGATCGACTACGTCGTGACCAAGCTGCCACGCTTCGCCTTCGAGAAATTCCCGAAAGCCGACGCCCGCCTGACCACCCAGATGAAATCGGTGGGTGAAGTCATGGCCATCGGCCGCACCTTCCAGGAGTCCCTGCAGAAAGCCCTGCGCGGTCTGGAAGTCGGCGCCTGCGGCCTCGACCCTAAAGTCGACCTGGCCAGCCCGGAAGCCGCCGGCATCCTCAAGCGCGAACTGACCGTGCCGGGTGCCGAGCGCATCTGGTACGTGGCTGACGCCATGCGTTCGGGGATGACCTGTGAAGAGATCTTCGCACTGACCGGCATCGACATGTGGTTCCTGGTGCAGATGGAAGACCTGATCAAGGAAGAAGAGAAGGTCAAGACCCTGGCGCTGTCGTCGATCGACAAAGACTACATGCTGCGCCTCAAGCGCAAGGGCTTCTCGGACCAGCGCCTGGCCAAGCTGCTCGGCATCACCGACAAGAACCTGCGTCGTCACCGCCACAAGCTGGAAGTGTTCCCGGTGTACAAGCGCGTCGACACCTGCGCCGCCGAATTTGCCACCGACACCGCCTACCTGTACTCGACCTACGAGGAAGAGTGCGAGGCCAACCCGTCGACCCGCGACAAGATCATGATCCTGGGTGGCGGCCCGAACCGTATCGGCCAAGGTATCGAGTTCGACTACTGCTGCGTACACGCTGCACTGGCGCTGCGTGAAGACGGTTACGAGACCATCATGGTCAACTGCAACCCGGAAACCGTCTCCACCGACTACGACACCTCCGACCGCCTGTACTTCGAGCCGCTGACCCTGGAAGACGTGCTGGAAGTCTGCCGCGTCGAGAAGCCGAAGGGTGTCATCGTTCACTACGGCGGCCAGACCCCGCTGAAACTGGCTCGCGCCCTGGAAGAAGCCGGCGTACCGATCATCGGTACCAGCCCTGACGCCATTGACCGTGCCGAAGACCGTGAGCGCTTCCAGCAGATGGTTCAGCGCCTGAGCCTGCTGCAGCCGCCAAACGCCACCGTGCGCAGCGAAGAAGAAGCCATCAGCGCTGCTGGCGGCATCGGTTACCCGCTGGTCGTGCGCCCATCCTACGTACTGGGTGGCCGCGCCATGGAAATCGTCTACGAGCTGGACGAGCTCAAGCGCTACCTGCGTGAAGCCGTACAGGTTTCCAACGACAGTCCAGTGCTGCTCGACCACTTCCTCAACTGCGCCATCGAGATGGACGTGGATGCGGTTTGCGACGGCACCGACGTGGTGATCGGCGCGATCATGCAGCACATCGAACAGGCCGGCGTTCACTCCGGTGACTCGGCGTGCTCGCTGCCACCTTACTCGCTGAGCAAGGAAGTGCAGGACGAAGTCCGCGTACAGGTCAAGAAAATGGCCCTGGAACTGGGTGTTGTCGGCCTGATGAACGTGCAGCTGGCCCTGCAGGGCGACAAGATCTACGTGATCGAAGTCAACCCGCGTGCGTCGCGTACCGTACCGTTCGTGTCCAAGTGCATCGGCACCTCCCTGGCCATGATCGCTGCCCGCGTGATGGCTGGCAAAACCCTGAAAGAGCTGGGCTTCACCCAGGAAATCATCCCGAACTTCTACAGCGTCAAGGAAGCCGTCTTCCCGTTCGCCAAGTTCCCAGGGGTTGACCCGATCCTCGGCCCTGAGATGAAATCGACCGGTGAAGTCATGGGCGTCGGCGACAGCTTCGGTGAAGCGTTCGCCAAGGCCCAGATGGGGGCCAGCGAAGTGCTGCCGACCGGCGGTACCGCGTTCATCAGCGTGCGTGACGACGACAAGCCGCAAGTGGCTGGCGTTGCCCGCGATCTGATCGCCCTGGGCTTCGAAGTGGTTGCAACTGCAGGCACCGCCAAGGTCATCGAAGCGGCAGGCCTGAAAGTGCGCCGTGTGAACAAGGTGACCGAAGGTCGTCCGCACGTGGTCGACATGATCAAGAACGACGAAGTGTCGTTGATCATCAACACCACCGAAGGTCGCCAGTCGATCGCCGATTCCTACTCGATTCGTCGCAATGCGCTGCAGCACAAGATCTACTGCACCACTACCATTGCGGCTGGTGAAGCCATCTGCGAGGCGCTGAAATTCGGTCCCGAGAAGACTGTTCGTCGCCTGCAGGATCTGCATGCAGGACTCAAAGCATGAGCATTACCAAGTACCCGATGACCGTCCAGGGCGCCCGCGCCCTGGAAGAGGAGCTGGCCTTCCTGAGCAAGACCGAGCGCCCACGCCTGAGCCAGGCCATTGGCGAAGCGCGTGAGCTGGGCGACCTCAAGGAAAACGCTGAATACCATGCTGCCCGTGAAGAGCAGGGCATGGTCGAAGCGCGCATCCGCGATATCGAAGGCCGTCTGCAGAACTCGGTGGTGATCGATGTCACCACCATCGCCCACACCGGCAAAGTGATTTTCGGCACCACCGTGGTGCTGGCCAACACCGAGACCGATGACGAAGTGACCTACCAGATCGTTGGCGAAGATGAAGCTGACGTGAAAATAGGCAAGCTTTCGAGCAGTGCACCGATTGCCCGTGCCATCATTGGCAAGGAAGAAGGTGACACCGTGGTGGTGAAGACGCCAAGCGGTACGGTCGAGTACGAGATTGTCGAAGTCAAACACATCTGACCGGCGCCTGCGGGCGCCATCCCTAGAGGGGATTCTCTGGCAACTGGCCCAGGTTTTCTGGGTCGGTGGCTTATGGGTGTTCCATGTAGGGCTGGTGCCGGCGCTGAAAGTCAGTGGCCTGGCACCTTTGCTGGTGCAGGACGTCGCCGGGCAGATCGACCGCTGGTTGATCGGTGTGGCGTTGCTTGGCTTGTTGACCCAGCTGGCGGTGCTGGCGAGGGTGGACGGCCTGGTGGCCTGGTGGCGGCAGTTTCGCGGTCAGATGCTGCTGTTGGGCTTCGCAGCCTGTGTAGGGTATTACACCTTGCGCTACGGCATCTCGGTCGGCGAGCGCTGGCAGATGTTCTGTTTTCTCGTGTTGGGCTTCTCCGGCATCGTGCTGGTGGCCCAACCGGTCCCGGTCAGGGCGCGCCGCTAGCCAGTACGGAGCCTTGTGGGAGCGGCCTTGTGTCGCGAAAGGGTCGCAAAGCGACCCCAGGATGTCAGCTTTATCGCAAATACCGCTGGGGCTGCTTTGCAGCCCTTTCGCGACGCAAGGCCGCTCCCACACCCGTCACTTGTAACGGTGGATGTTGGACAGCTGCTTGTTCGGCTGCGGATTCTTGCGATAGATCAGTGCCTTCTTGCCGATGGTCTGTACCAGTTCGGCGCGGCCGGCCTTGCACAGTTCGGCAATGACGACGGCGCGCTCTTCGCGATCTTCCGAGCGGATTTCGACCTTGATCAGTTCGTGATCGACCAGCGCGCGCTCCAGTTCGGCGATAACGCCTTCGTTCAAGCCGTTGCCAGCGACGATCAGGACCGGCTTCAGGTCATGACCAATGGACTTGTATTGCTTCTTCTGCTCGTTATTGAGCGGCATAATCTGACCCTTTCCGTCTGATTCTGTAAAATTGACCGGCATTTTACCCGAGGGCCACCGGCTCCGCCCAGTCAATCACGACGCATATCATCGAGGTGCCCCGTGGTACAACGTTCCAAAAGCAGCGCAAACTGGCTGCGAGAGCATTTCAACGATCCTTTTGTGAAGCAAGCGCAGAAGGATGGCTACCGTTCGCGTGCGAGCTACAAACTGCTGGAGATTCAGGAGAAAGACCGCCTGATCCGGCCTGGCATGAGTGTGATCGACCTCGGCGCGGCCCCCGGAGGCTGGTCGCAGGTGACCAGTCGTCTGATTGGTGGTCAGGGTCGCTTGATCGCCTCCGATATCCTGGAGATGGACTCGATCCCCGACGTGACCTTCATTCAGGGCGACTTCACTCAGGATGAAGTGCTGCAGCAGATCCTGCAGGCGGTCGGTGATTCGCACGTAGACCTTGTGATTTCCGACATGGCCCCCAATATGAGTGGTACGCCTGCGGTGGATATGCCGCGAGCCATGTTTCTCTGCGAGCTGGCCCTGGACCTGGCGACCCGCGTGCTCAAGCCGGGCGGGGACTTCCTGATCAAGATCTTCCAGGGTGAAGGTTTCGACATGTACCTCAAGGACGTGCGCAGCAAATTCGACAAGGTGCAGATGCGCAAGCCGTCGTCTTCGCGGGACCGCTCCCGCGAACAGTACCTGCTGGGCAGGGGTTTCAAGGGAGCATGAGGCGTATTGCGGGGTGGCTGATAGTTAATTCCAATCGGCTGCCCCGTCTGGATTGTCCGAACTTCGTGTAGTCTAGGTTTCACAAAGGGTTACAGACGGTGCCTGCGGATGCGTAGGTAATGTAGTAAGTTAGGGCGATGAATATCATGCGAGGCACGGCTGCGTCGTGCGCCGGCCTCAGAGGGTAGCGAATTGAACGACATGGCAAAGAATCTGATCCTGTGGTTGATCATCGCAGCTGTCCTGGTGACGGTGATGAACAACTTCTCCAGCCCTAACGAGCCGCAGACCCTCAACTATTCCGACTTCATCCAGCAGGTCAAGGATGGCAAGGTCGAGCGTGTGACCGTCGATGGCTACATCATTACCGGCAAGCGCGCCGACGGTGACAACTTCAAGACCGTGCGCCCGGCCATTACCGACAATGGCCTGATCGGCGACCTGGTCGACAACCATGTAGTCATCGAAGGCAAGCAGCCGGAACAGCAGAGCATCTGGACTCAGCTGTTGGTGGCAAGCTTCCCGATCCTCGTGATCATCGCCGTGTTCATGTTCTTCATGCGCCAGATGCAAGGTGGTGCGGGGGGCAAGGGCGGGCCGATGAGCTTCGGCAAGAGCAAGGCGCGCCTGCTTTCCGAAGACCAGGTCAAGACCACCCTGGCTGACGTCGCCGGTTGCGACGAGGCCAAGGAAGAGGTCGGCGAACTGGTCGAATTCCTGCGCGACCCGGGCAAGTTCCAGCGCCTGGGTGGTCGTATCCCGCGCGGCGTGCTGATGGTCGGCCCGCCTGGTACCGGTAAGACCCTGCTGGCCAAAGCCATTGCCGGTGAAGCCAAGGTCCCATTCTTCACCATCTCCGGTTCCGACTTCGTCGAGATGTTCGTCGGTGTAGGTGCAAGCCGGGTGCGTGACATGTTCGAGCAGGCCAAGAAGCATGCTCCGTGCATCATCTTCATTGATGAGATCGACGCTGTTGGTCGCCACCGTGGCGCCGGCATGGGCGGTGGTCACGACGAGCGCGAGCAGACCCTCAACCAGTTGCTGGTTGAAATGGACGGCTTCGAAATGAACGATGGGATCATCGTCATTGCTGCCACCAACCGCCCGGACGTGCTCGACCCTGCGCTGCTGCGCCCTGGTCGCTTCGACCGTCAGGTCGTCGTCGGTCTGCCGGATATTCGTGGCCGTGAGCAAATTCTCAAGGTGCACATGCGCAAGGTGCCGATCGGCGAAAACGTCAATCCGGCCGTCATTGCCCGTGGTACCCCAGGCTTCTCCGGTGCCGACCTGGCCAACCTGGTCAACGAGGCTTCGCTGTTTGCCGCTCGCGCCAACAAGCGCCTTGTCGAAATGAAAGAGTTCGAACTGGCCAAGGACAAGATCATGATGGGTGCCGAGCGCAAGACCATGGTCATGTCCGAGAAGGAGAAGAAGAACACCGCCTATCACGAGGCCGGTCACGCCATTGTCGGTCGCCTGGTGCCTGAGCACGATCCGGTCTACAAGGTTTCGATCATCCCCCGTGGTCGTGCCTTGGGTGTCACCATGTTCCTGCCGGAAGAAGACCGCTACAGCCTGTCCAAGCGTGCGCTGATCAGCCAGATCTGCTCGCTGTACGGCGGTCGGATCGCCGAGGAGATGACCTTGGGCTTCGATGGCGTTACCACGGGTGCGTCCAACGACATCATGCGAGCCAGCCAGATCGCTCGCAACATGGTTACCAAGTGGGGTCTGTCGGAAAAACTCGGTCCGCTGATGTACGCCGAAGAGGAGGGTGAGGTATTCCTCGGTCGCAGTGCCGCCAGCCAGCACGCCAGCGTTTCTGGCGAGACGGCCAAGCTGATCGACTCTGAAGTGCGTAGCATCATCGACCAGTGCTATGCCACGGCCAAGCAGTTGCTGATCGACAACCGCGACAAGCTGGAGGTGATGACCGAAGCCTTGATGAAGTACGAGACCATTGATGCCGATCAGATCGATGACATCATGGCAGGTCGTACGCCGCGTGAGCCCCGTGACTGGGATGATGACAAGGATTCGGGCGCGCCGACTGCCCAGAATGATCGCCCGGAATCGCCGATCGGCGGCCCCGCAGCTCAACACTAAGGGCATCTATGAGCTCAGTGCAGTACCCGACCCGGTTGCCTTGTGGCAACCGGGTTCTTGATCTTTCCCGTACCCATGTCATGGGTATCCTCAATGTCACTCCCGACTCCTTCTCCGATGGCGGGCGCTTCAGTCAGCGCGACGAAGCGTTGCGCCATGCCGAGGCGATGATCGCGGCAGGGGCCACGCTGATCGACATTGGTGGAGAATCGACCCGCCCCGGTGCGCGTGCGGTTTCGGTCACCGAAGAGATCGAGCGCGTGGCGCCGATGGTCGAGGCCATCAACAGTCGCTTCGACGTGGTCATTTCGGTCGATACTTCAACGCCTGCGGTCATTCGCGAGTCGGCGCGGTTGGGTGCCGGCCTGATCAACGACGTGCGTGCGCTGGAGCGCGATGGCGCTCTGGATGCGGCGGCGGACACCGGCTTGCCGGTTTGCCTGATGCACATGCGCGGCGAGCCCGGGAACATGCAGGACGATCCGCATTACGACGATGTGACTGCCGATGTAACGCGCTATCTTGAACAGCGGATGGCCGCTTGCGCGGCGGTGGGTATCCCTGCCGAACGCATCATTCTTGACCCAGGCTTCGGTTTCGCCAAGACACTCGCGCACAACCTCAGCTTGTTCAAACACATGGAAGCGCTCTATCGCCTGGGGCGCCCGCTGCTGGTGGGCGTTTCGCGCAAGAGCATGATCGGCCTGACGCTGAATCGTCCGGTCGGTGAGCGACTGTATGGCAGCCTCGCGCTGGCGGCTCTGGCCATGACCAAGGGGGCCAGCATCCTGCGCGTCCATGACGTGGCCGAGACCGTCGACGTGGTGCGCATGATTGCCGCAGTACAGAACGCCGAATAAGAACATTGGAGTCCCTATGAGCAGAAAATATTTTGGTACCGACGGTATTCGTGGCCGCGTCGGCGAGTATCCGATCACGCCGGATTTCATGCTGAAGCTGGGCTGGGCGGCTGGCATGGCCTTCCGCAAGCAAGGCAATTGCCGAGTACTGGTGGGCAAGGACACGCGTATTTCCGGTTACATGTTTGAATCCGCGCTCGAGGCCGGCTTGTCTGCAGCCGGTGCTGACGTCATGCTGCTCGGGCCTATGCCGACGCCGGCCATCGCTTACCTGACCCGCACTTTCCATGCTGAAGCGGGCATTGTCATCAGTGCCTCGCACAACCCGCATGACGACAACGGCATCAAGTTCTTCTCCGGGCAGGGCACCAAGCTGCCCGACGAAGTCGAACTGATGATCGAAGAGTTGCTCGATCAGCCAATGACCGTGGTCGAATCGAGCAAGCTGGGCAAGGTTTCCCGTATCAACGATGCGGCCGGCCGCTATATCGAATTCTGCAAGAGCAGCGTGCCGAGCAGCACCAGCTTCGAAGGCCTCAAGCTGGTGGTCGACTGCGCTCACGGTGCCACCTACAAGGTTGCCCCGAGCGTGTTCCGTGAATTGGGTGCCGACGTGACCGTGCTGCATGCGCAGCCGGACGGCCTGAACATCAACGAGGGCTGCGGCTCGACCCACATCGAGTCGCTGCAGGCTGCCGTACTGGTAGGGCATGCCGACCTGGGCATTGCCTTCGACGGCGATGGCGACCGGGTACTGATGGTCGACCACACCGGCGCCATCGTCGACGGCGATGAGTTGCTGTTCATCATCGCTCGTGACTTGCAGGAGCGTGGCAAGCTGCAAGGCGGCGTGGTCGGCACACTGATGAGCAACCTGGGCCTTGAGCTTGCCCTCAAGGATCTGGATATTCCTTTCGTGCGGGCCAAGGTCGGCGATCGCTACGTAATGGCAGAACTGCTCGAGCGCGATTGGCTGCTCGGGGGCGAAAACTCCGGGCACGTGGTGTGCTGCAACCACACCACCACCGGTGACGCGATCATTGCTGCCCTGCAGGTGCTGATGGCGCTCAAGCGCCGCGGCGAAACCCTGGCGCAGGCGCGTCAAGCCCTGCGCAAATGCCCGCAGGTCCTGATCAATGTGCGTTTCGGGGCGAGCAAGGTCGACCCGCTGGAGCATCCGGCGGTCAAGGAAGCCAGCGCCAAGGTCACCGAAGCCATGGCGGGGCGTGGGCGTGTGCTGCTGCGCAAATCCGGTACCGAGCCCTTGGTGCGGGTAATGGTCGAAGGCGACGACGAAAACCAGGTGCGTGGGCATGCCGAAGCCTTGGCCAAGCTGGTCGCAGAAGTTTGTGCCTGAAAGAGGCTTGCCAGCGCAGATCGGGTTGGGTAAGATCTGCGCCCACTTTGACCGACGAGGTAAAGCATGCGTCGCCCCATGGTAGCTGGTAACTGGAAGATGCACGGTACCCGCGCCAGCGTCGCTGAGCTGATCCTGGGCCTGGGCAATATGTCCGTGCCAAGCGGTGTTGAAGTCGCGGTGTTTCCGCCGACGCTGTTCATCAATCAAGTGGTTGATGGTCTGCAGGGTAGCGGGATCGCTGTCGGAGCACAGAATTCTGCGATAAAGCCCGAGCAGGGCGCGCTGACCGGTGAAGTTGCACCGAGTCAGTTGGTTGAAGCAGGTTGCAAGTTGGTCTTGATTGGTCACTCGGAGCGTCGCCAGATCATTGGCGAAAGTGATGAAGTACTGAAAGAGAAGTTTGCAGCCGCTCAACTTAGTGGTTTAATGCCGGTGCTCTGCGTAGGGGAAACTCTTGAAGAGCGCGAGGCAGGCAAGACACTCGAAGTTGTCGGGCGTCAACTAAGCAGTATCATCGACGCGTTCGGTGTTAAGGCTTTTGCCAAGGCTGTAATTGCCTACGAGCCGGTTTGGGCTATTGGCACAGGTTTGACGGCTTCGCCTCAACAGGCTCAGGATGTGCATGCAGCCATCCGTGCCCAGTTGGCGGCCGAAGACGCCGAAGTTGCCGCAAGCGTGCAGCTTCTCTACGGCGGCAGCGTGAAGGCGGCCAATGCGGCCGAACTGTTCGGCATGCCGGATATCGATGGGGGGCTCATTGGTGGAGCGTCCCTGAACGCAGACGAATTCGGTGCAATTTGTCGCGCCGCAGGAAACTGAACAAATGCTGGAAACAGTTATCGTTGTTTTTCATCTGTTGGCAGCGCTGTCGCTTGTAGTGCTGGTTTTGCTGCAACAGGGTAAGGGTGCGGAAGCAGGTGCATCTTTCGGCGCAGGTGCCTCAAACACTGTGTTCGGAAGCCAAGGTTCTGCTACCTTCCTGAGTAAATTGACTGCTATACTCGCTGCCACTTTCTTTTTGACAGCACTTGGGTTAGGATACTTCGCGAAGCAACAAGCTCACCAGCTTAGCCAAGCAGGTCTTCCAGATCCAGCGGTGCTAGAAGTGAAAGAGCCGCAGAAACCGGCAGTTAATGATGATGTACCGGTGCTCCAGGAACAGAAGAGTGACACCACCACTAAAGGTGATGTGCCTCCTCCGGCCGAAGAGCAGAAGTAACGGGTTTCAAGTTGTAGTATTGCCGAGGTGGTGGAATTGGTAGACACGCAACCTTGAGGTGGTTGTGCCCATAGGGTGTAGGGGTTCGAGTCCCCTTCTCGGTACCAATTAAAGCTTGAGAGCCCGCTTTAGCGGGCTTTCTTGCAGGTGAAGGTTTGGGTTTGACCCATCAGCAGGTTAAGACTTATACTTTCGCCCCAGCTTTGTCGCGGGGTGGAGCAGCTTGGTAGCTCGTCGGGCTCATAACCCGAAGGTCGTTGGTTCAAATCCAGCCCCCGCAACCAGCTTCAGCGGAGCCCCTTTTCAGGGGCTTTTTGCTAGCTGAACGAAATTTACGGCGTCGTTGTCCTACGGCGCTTTCAGGGATGGGCGCTTCGCCCATTTTTTATTTGCACAGCATGCACGAGGGGGTTCAGGTGTCGAGCAAGCTAGAACAGTTGCAGGCCTTGTTGGCCCCGGTGGTCGAGGGTCTGGGCTATCAGTGCTGGGGGATCGAATTCGTATCCCAGGGTAAGCATTCGGTACTGCGCATCTATATCGACAAGGAAGACGGCATCCTGGTGGACGACTGCGAAGCGGTCAGCCGTCAGGCCAGCGCGATCCTCGATGTGGAAGATCCGATCAGCAGCGAATATACCCTTGAGGTCTCCTCTCCAGGCATGGATCGCCCACTGTTCACTCTGGAACAGTTTGCCTCGCATGCCGGCGAACAAGTGAAGATCAAGCTGCGTTCACCCTTCGAGGGGCGTCGTAACTTCCAGGGCCTTCTCCGCGGTGTGGAGGATCAGGACGTGGTGGTCCAGGTGGACAACCAGGAGTTCCTGCTGCCGATCGACTCGATCGACAAGGCCAATATTATTCCCAGTTTTGACTGAGACGTGCCGGGCCCGGCGGACTATCCGGGCCTAATGGCTTGCGCAAGGCGAGGCGTACGATGAGCAAAGAAGTACTGCTGGTTGTTGAATCGGTATCCAACGAAAAAGGTGTACCGCCCGGCGTCATTTTCGAAGCGCTGGAAGTGGCCCTGGCTACTGCAACCAAAAAACGTTTTGAGGACGAAGTCGATCTGCGTGTGGAAATCAACCGCCACACCGGTAGCTATGAGACGTTCCGTCGCTGGACCGTGGTCGACGAGAACGACCTGGACGATCCGGCGATCGAAACCTGGCTCGACAAGATCAAGGACACTCACCCTGAAGCGAAAGTCGGTGACGTGATCGAAGAAAAGATCGAGTCCATCGAATTCGGCCGTATCGCCGCGCAGACCGCCAAGCAGGTCATCGTGCAGAAGGTTCGTGAAGCCGAGCGCGCCCAGGTGGTTGACGCCTACCGCGAGCGGGTCAACGAGATCATCTCCGGCACCGTCAAGAAAGTCACCCGTGACAACGTCATCGTTGATCTGGGTAACAACGCCGAGGCCCTGCTGGCCCGCGAAGACATCATTCCACGTGAGACCTTCCGTGTTGGCGTGCGCCTGCGTGCGCTGCTCAAGGAAATCCGCACCGAGAACCGCGGTCCTCAGCTGATCCTGTCGCGCACCGCGCCGCAGATGCTGATCGAGCTGTTCCGCATCGAAGTGCCGGAAATCGCCGAAGGCCTCATCGAAGTCATGGCTGCATCCCGTGATCCGGGGTCGCGTGCCAAGATCGCCGTCCGCTCCAAGGACAAGCGCATCGACCCGCAAGGTGCCTGTATCGGCATGCGCGGTTCGCGCGTCCAGGCCGTATCCGGCGAGCTGGGTGGTGAGCGCGTGGATATCGTCCTGTGGGACGAGAACCCGGCGCAATTCGTCATCAACGCCATGTCGCCGGCTGAAGTCGCGGCGATCATCGTTGATGAAGATGCCCATGCAATGGACATCGCCGTTGCCGAAGACAACCTGGCACAAGCCATTGGCCGTGGTGGTCAGAACGTTCGCCTGGCCAGTCAGCTGACTGGCTGGACCCTGAACGTGATGACCGAAAAGGACATCCAGGCCAAGCAACAGGCTGAAACCGGCGACATCCTGCGTAATTTCATCGAAGAGCTGGAAGTCGACGAGGAGCTGGCCCAAGTGCTGGTCGACGAAGGCTTCACCAGCCTCGAAGAGATTGCCTACGTACCGTTGGAAGAAATGCTCAACATCGATGGCTTTGACGAAGAAATCGTCAATGAGCTGCGCGCTCGTGCCAAGGACCGTTTGTTGACCAAGGCCATCGCTACCGAAGAAAAACTGGCAGACGCCCATCCGTCCGACGACTTGCTCTCCCTTGAGGGCATGGACAAGGACCTGGCAGCGGAACTGGCGGTGCGCGGCGTGGTTAACCGCGAAGACCTGGCCGAGCAGTCGATTGACGACCTGCTCGACATCGACGGCATCGACGAAGAGCGTGCCGGCAAGTTGATCATGGCCGCCCGAGCCCACTGGTTCGAGTAATTAGGCGCGGCCTGAGGAGAGAAGTGCATGACGCAAGTCACGGTGAAAGAACTGGCCCAAGAGGTCGAGGCACCGGTAGAGCGCCTGCTGCAGCAGATGCGTGAGGCAGGTCTGCCGCACACCGACGCCGGTCAGGTAGTGACCGACAATGAAAAGCAGACTCTGCTGACCCATTTGAAGAGCAGCCACAAGAGCAAGGCGGAAGAGCCGCGCAAGATTACCTTGCAGCGCAAGACCACCAGCACCCTGCGTGTCGCCGGTAGCAAGAGCATCAGCGTAGAAGTACGCAAGAAGAAAGTTTTCGTTCAGCGCAGCCCGGAAGAAATCCAGGCCGAGCAGAAGCGTGAGCTGGATGAGCGCCGCGCGGCTGAAAATGCCGCTCGCGAAAAGGTCGAGGCCGAAGTTCGCCAGCGCAACGAAGAGCAGGCTCGCCGTCAGGCGGCCGATGCTGCTGCTGCAGCGCCAGCTCCGGCGCCTGTGGCAAAGGCCGAACCAGCGCCTGCTCCGGCCCCGGTAGTCGCCGACGCCCCAGCGTCCGAAGACGCCGCCGCCCGTGCTGCCGAGCGCAAGAAGGACGAAGCCCGTCGCAACGAAGGCCGCACCCGTGACGAAGACCGTCGTGGTGGCGAACGTCGTGGCGAAGCGCCGCGCGTGTCGATCAAGGTCAAGGTCAAGGAGAAGGAAAAGGCTCCGACTCCTCGTGCCGCACCGCGCACCACCGACGAAGAGAGCGATGGCGCTCGTCGTGGCCGTGGTGGCAAGAGCAAGCTGAAGAAACGTAACCAGCACGGCTTCCAGAACCCGACCGGCCCCGTCATTCGTGACGTGACCATCGGCGAGACCATCACCGTCTCCGAGCTGGCCAACCAGATGTCCGTCAAGGGCGCCGAAGTGGTCAAGTTCATGTTCAAGCTGGGTACCCCGGTTACCATCAACCAGGTGCTCGACCAGGAAACCGCTCAGCTGGTCGCAGAAGAGCTGGGTCACAAGGTCACCCTGATCAGCGATACCGCTCTGGAAGACTCCCTGGCCGAATCGCTGAAGTTCGAAGGGCAGACCGAGTCGCGTGCGCCGGTAGTTACCGTCATGGGTCACGTCGACCACGGTAAGACCTCGCTGCTCGACTACATCCGTCGTGCCAAGGTTGCTGCTGGCGAAGCCGGTGGTATTACCCAGCACATCGGTGCCTACCACGTGGAAACCGACCGCGGCATGGTCACCTTCCTCGATACCCCGGGCCACGCTGCGTTTACCGCCATGCGTGCCCGTGGTGCCAAGGCCACCGACATCGTCATCCTGGTGGTGGCGGCGGACGACGGCGTGATGCCGCAAACCCGCGAAGCCGTTCAGCATGCCAAGGCTGCTGGCGTTCCGCTGGTGGTTGCAGTGAACAAGATCGACAAGCCGGGTGCCGACCTCGATCGCATCCGCAACGAACTGGCCGTCGAAGGCGTAACCTCCGAGGACTGGGGTGGTGACACGCCGTTCGTCAAGGTTTCGGCGAAGATGGGTACCGGTGTCGACGAATTGCTCGAAGCCGTTCTGCTGCAGGCCGAGATCCTCGAGCTGACCGCCACCCCGACCGCTCCAGGTCGTGGCGTCGTGGTCGAATCGCGCCTGGACAAGGGCCGTGGCCCGGTGGCGACCATCCTGGTTCAGGACGGTACCCTGCGTCAGGGCGACATGGTCCTGTGCGGCTCCAACTATGGCCGCGTGCGTGCCATGCTCGACGAGAACGGCAAGCCTGTGAAGGAAGCCGGCCCGTCGATCCCGGTCGAGATCCTCGGCCTGGACGGTACCCCGGAAGCCGGTGACGAGCTGTCCGTGGTTGCCGACGAGAAGAAGGCCCGTGAAGTTGCCCTGTTCCGTCAAGGCAAATACCGCGAGGTCAAGCTCGCCCGTGCTCACGCCGGCAAGCTGGAAAACATCTTCGAGACCATGGGTCAGGAAGAGAAGAAGACCCTCAACATCGTCCTCAAGACCGACGTGCGGGGCTCCCTGGAAGCACTGCAGGGCTCGCTGTCTGGTCTGGGCAACGACGAAGTTCAGGTGCGCGTGATTGGTGGCGGCGTCGGTGGTATCACCGAAAGCGACGCCAACCTGGCGCTGGCTTCGAATGCAGTACTGTTCGGCTTCAACGTGCGTGCCGATGCCGGCGCGCGCAAGATCGTCGAGCAGGAAGGTCTGGATATGCGTTACTACAACGTGATCTACGACATCATCGAAGACGTCAAGAAAGCCCTGACCGGCATGCTCGGCAGCGATGTTCGCGAGAACATCCTGGGCGTCGCTGAAGTCCGTGACGTGTTCCGTTCGCCGAAGTTCGGCGCCATCGCTGGCTGTATGGTCATCGAAGGTACCGTGTACCGCAACCGTCCGATCCGCGTACTGCGCGAAGACGTTGTGATCTTCGAAGGTGAACTGGAATCGCTGCGTCGCTTCAAGGACGACGCTTCCGAAGTGCGTTCGGGCATGGAGTGCGGTATTGGCGTCAAGAGCTACAACGACGTCAAGGTCGGCGACAAGATCGAAGTCTTCGAGAAAGTCCAGGTTGCTCGTACCCTTTAAGGGTGAGCAGGGCGCCAGCCCCCGCCGCAGGGCGGTGGGCAGCGCCTCAGTAGGTAGCGCCCGGTCAGGCTTAAGCCTCACCGGGCGTTTGCCGCTTTAAGTTACAGGTAGCAAGAATGGCCAAAGAATACAGCCGTACCCAACGTATCGGTGATCAGATGCAGCGTGAGCTGGCCGAGCTGATCCGCCGTGAAGTCAAGGACCCACGCGTCGGTCTGGTGACCATCACCGCTGTGGATGTCAGCCGCGACCTGGGCCATGCCAAGGTCTTCATCACCGTCATGGGCGAAGAAGCGCCAGACGCCGTCCAGCAGTCGCTCAAGGCCCTGAACAGCGCCGCAAGCTTCCTGCGCCTGCACCTGGGCCGCTCGATGCAGCTGCGCAGCGTGCCGCAGTTGCACTTCCACTTCGATGAAAGTGTCAGCCGTGGTGTCCACCTCTCGGCGCTGATCGAGCGTGCAGTGGCCGAAGACCGCCTGCACAAGGATGCCGACGAGTCGGACGCCAAGGAGTAAGCGGTGGCCCAGGTCAAACGTATCCGCCGCAACGTCAGCGGCATCATCCTGCTCGACAAGCCGCTTGGTTTCACCTCCAACGCCGCGCTGCAGAAGGTCCGTTGGTTGCTCAATGCCGAGAAGGCCGGCCACACCGGCAGCCTCGACCCGCTGGCCACCGGCGTGCTGCCGCTGTGCTTTGGTGAGGCGACCAAGTTTTCGCAGTACCTGCTCGATTCCGACAAGGGCTACGAAACGGTCATGCAGCTGGGGCAGACTACCAGCACCGCAGACGCTGAAGGTGAAGTCCTGCAGACCCGCGAGGTGACCGTTGGTCGCGCCGATATCGAAGCGGTGATCCCGCGTTTTCGCGGTGAAATCCTTCAGGTACCGCCGATGTACTCAGCGCTCAAGCGTGACGGCCAGCCGCTGTATAAACTGGCGCGTGCAGGAGAGGTAGTGGAGCGCGAGGCGCGTTCTGTTACTATTGGCCGCTTGGAGTTGCTCGAGTGCGAAGGCGCCCGTGCACGGTTGTCGGTTGGCTGCAGCAAAGGCACCTATATCCGCACCCTGGTGGAGGATATCGGCGAGGCCCTTGGCTGTGGCGCCTATGTCGCCGAGTTGCGCCGGACCCAGGCCGGGCCTTTTGCCCTGGCCCAGACGGTGACCCTCGAGGAACTCGAGCAGGCCCATGCCGAAGGCGGCAACGAAGCGCTCGATCGCTTCCTGATGCCGTCCGACAGCGGGCTGCAGGACTGGCCACTGGTGTGCCTGTCCGAGCACAGCGCGTTTTACTGGCTGCATGGCCAGGCAGTGCGTGCGCCGGATGCACCGCAGTTTGGCATGGTCCGCGTACAGGATCACAATGGCCGCTTCATCGGTATCGGTGAAGTGAGCGAAGACGGGCGCATTGCGCCGCGTCGATTGATTCGGTCGGAATGACCGAAACCACAGGTCGAGGCTTTGGCTGAAACCGGTGGAACGAGGGTGGCTGTCAGTAGGCACGGTCACAGCTCATTTTATTAATACAGGGTTTTGTCCCTGGCCTATTGGAACCCGCTTGCGGGATCCGTTTGATTTGGAGAAGCCTCATGGCCCTCAGCGTTGAAGAAAAAGCTCAGATCGTTGCCGAATACCAGCAAGCCGCCGGCGATACCGGTAGCCCGGAAGTGCAGGTTGCTCTGCTGACCGCCAACATCAACAAGCTGCAAGGCCACTTCAAGGCCAACGATAAAGACCACCACTCCCGTCGTGGTCTGATCCGTATGGTCAACCAGCGTCGTAAGCTGCTGGACTACCTGAAGGGCAAAGACACCACTCGTTACAGCGCCCTGATCGGTCGCCTGGGCCTGCGTCGCTAATAGCGGCCTGGTCAGTGGTGTGCATGGCGTGTCGCAAGCTTCGGCTATGCTGCTTTGCAGCATCGTCGTCGGGCACGCCACGCGTATCTCCGAGGTTGGCAGCCTGGTTTTGCTGAGCGGTTTACCGCGCAGCAGCCAGGCTCCCAACCTCGTGTTGTATCTGGACGGTCAACGGGGCCGATTCCCCGTTCTGCCCAAGAATTCGCAAGAAACCAGTTCCCCCAGAGCCACTGAAAAAAGGTAGGAAACCGTGAACCCGGTAATCAAGAAATTCCAGTTCGGTCAATCGACCGTTACTCTCGAAACGGGCCGTATCGCCCGTCAGGCAACCGGCGCCGTGCTGGTGACCGTCGACAACGACGTCACCGTGCTGGTAACCGTGGTCGGTGCCAAGCAGGCCGACCCAGGCAAGGGGTTCTTCCCGCTGTCGGTCCACTACCAGGAAAAGACCTACGCCGCCGGCAAGATCCCGGGTGGCTTCTTCAAGCGTGAAGGCCGTCCTTCCGAGAAAGAGACGCTGACCTCGCGCCTGATCGACCGTCCGATCCGCCCGCTGTTCCCAGAAGGGTTCATGAACGAAGTGCAGGTTGTCTGCACCGTGGTTTCCACCAGCAAGAAGACCGATCCGGACATCGCTGCGATGATCGGTACCTCGGCTGCCCTGGCCATCTCCGGCATTCCGTTCGAAGGCCCGATTGGCGCTGCCCGTGTTGCCTTCCACGAAAGCACCGGCTACCTGCTGAACCCGACCTACGAGCAGCTGGCTGCTTCGAGCCTGGACATGGTCGTTGCCGGTACCTCCGACGCCGTTCTGATGGTTGAGTCGGAAGCTCAAGAGCTGACCGAAGACCAGATGCTGGGCGCCGTGCTGTTCGCCCACGACGAGTTCCAGGCTGTCATCCAGGCTGTCAAAGAGCTGGCCGCCGAAGCGGGCAAGCCGACCTGGGACTGGAAACCTGCCGTTGCCAATACCGAACTGTTCAACGCCATCCGTGCAGAGTTCGGCGAAGCCATTTCCCAGGGCTACACCATCACCGTCAAGGCCGACCGCTACGCGCGCCTGGGCGAGCTGCGCGATCAGGCCGTTGCCAAGTTCTCTGGTGAAGAAGGCCAACCTTCGCCTGCTGAAGTCAAAGAAATCTTCGGCGAAATCGAATACCGCACCGTTCGCGAAAACATCGTCAATGGCAAGCCACGTATCGATGGTCGCGACACCAAGACCGTACGTCCGCTGAACATCGAAGTCGGTGTGCTGCCCAAGACCCACGGCTCGGCCCTGTTCACCCGTGGCGAAACCCAGGCCCTGGTCGTCGCGACCCTCGGTACTGCGCGTGATGCCCAGCTGCTGGACACCCTCGAAGGCGAGAAGAAAGACCCGTTCATGCTGCACTACAACTTCCCGCCGTTCTCGGTGGGCGAGTGTGGTCGCATGGGGGGTGCCGGTCGCCGCGAAATCGGCCACGGCCGTCTGGCCCGTCGTTCGGTTCAGGCCATGCTGCCAGCCGCTGACGTGTTCCCGTACACCATCCGTGTGGTTTCGGAAATCACCGAATCCAACGGTTCCAGCTCGATGGCTTCGGTCTGCGGTGCTTCCCTGGCACTGATGGACGCTGGCGTACCGATGAAGGCGCCCGTTGCCGGTATCGCCATGGGCCTGGTCAAGGAAGGCGAGAAATTCGCAGTCCTGACCGACATCCTCGGTGACGAAGACCACCTCGGCGACATGGACTTCAAGGTTGCGGGTACCGCCAAAGGTGTTACCGCGCTGCAGATGGACATCAAGATCAACGGCATCACCGAAGAGATCATGGAAATCGCCCTGGGCCAGGCCCTGGAAGCGCGCCTGAACATCCTCGGCCAGATGAACCAGATCATTGGCGAGTCGCGTACCGAGCTGTCGGCCAACGCCCCGACCATGATCGCGATGAAGATCGACACCGACAAGATCCGTGATGTCATCGGCAAAGGCGGCGCTACCATTCGCGCCATCTGCGAAGAAACCAAGGCTTCGATCGACATCGAAGACGACGGCTCGATCAAGATCTTCGGCGAAACCAAGGACGCGGCAGACGCAGCCAAGCAGCGCATCCTGGGCATCACTGCCGAAGCCGAGATCGGCAAGATCTACGTCGGCAAGGTCGAGCGAATCGTCGACTTCGGCGCCTTCGTCAACATTCTGCCTGGCAAGGACGGCCTGGTTCACATCTCGATGCTGAGCGACGCTCGCGTAGAGAAGGTGACCGACGTACTGAAAGAAGGTCAGGAAGTCGAAGTGCTGGTACTGGACGTGGACAACCGCGGCCGTATCAAGCTGTCGATCAAAGACGTTGCCGCTGCCAAGGCTTCGGGCGTCTAAGCGACTGAAATGCGACAGGAAAAAGGGCCCCTCCGGGGCCTTTTTTTTATGGGTTGGGGAACCTTTTGCGGACTTGCATCTTGCATGCAGGTTTTTCGCACTGATTGCAAAATGCACGAATGTCGGTTGCTGCCTTGTTCTTTAAGTTGTTGATTTATAAGGAAACAAGCGAAGCGGAAAAACTGGCACAGCGCATGCAACTACAGTGTTACCTGCCGCCAGGACATACGGCGCAGACCTTTCGACAAACAGGAGTGACCCAAATGAAGAAGTTCGCCATTGCTGCCGCTACTGCTACCGCTCTGACCCTGACCATGGCCAACGGTGCCTTCGCTGCCCAGCCAACTCAGGCTCCGGTCATGTTGGCTGCCAATACCGTGGACAACGCCAAGCAGGAAGGCTCTGACACCTGGATCACCACCAAGGTCAAAGCTGACCTGATGACCGAGAAAGGCGTACCGGGTAGCGATATCAAGGTGGAAACCAGCCACGGTGTTGTTTCGCTGTCGTCTGACGTGAAGGTGACTGAATCGCAGAAGGCTGAAGCTGTTCGCATCACCAAAAATATCAAAGGCGTGAAAAGCGTGATGGCTGATGGCTTGAAAGCCGAATAAGGAATGTCCCGTCGGCCAAACGGATTTGGCCACCTCTATCAAAGCCCCGGCTACTGCCGGGGCTTTTTCATGTTGGCCTCAGTGCACAGGGTTACGAGCGATCACATTACTTTCAAAGCACTCCTGCTCTACGATCAGCGGTTCGACCAGCGGGCGACTATCGCGAAAGTGGGCGGTCTGGGTATGTGCCTCGTACGCATTATCGTCGCGGTAGATCTCGTACAAGTAGATCACGTCTGGATCCATGCGGTCCTGGGATACATCGAACACCAGGCAGCCGGGCTCGGTAGCGACAGAGGCAGCGGCATTGACCTTGATGGCAGCGAGAAATGCTTCGGCGCAGCCGGCTTTGACGCGGGTCTTGATGAACAGGCTATACACAGGGCGTTCCTTTTGTTTTAAATTCAGCTATGAATTGTATACAAAAATGGAGTTACACCAATGTCCGAATTGCCTGCCCGTCCTGGCCGCCTGAATGGTCTGCGCCATATCGCCTTGCTGGTGCCCAACCTCGAAGAGTGTGAACGTTTCTATGTCGATGTGATGGGCATGGAGGTGCTGAACCGGGCTAATGAGGACCTGGTTTATCTGACCTGTGGTAATGACAACCTGTCGCTGGGGCGTGGGGCAGGGGCGGCCAATGGCCTGCAGACCCTGGATCATTACGGGTTCATCGTGGACAGCGTCGAGGAGCTGGAGGCCTGGTACCAGTACTTCAAGGCGCGGGGCGTGACCTTGCTCGATAAACCGTTCAACCATGGGGATGGTGCGCGCAGCTTCCACCTCCTGGACCCGGCCGGGAACAAGGTGCAGCCGCTGTATCACCCATCGGTATCAGGGCAGCGGCTGGTGTAGGAGCGGCCTTGTGTCGCGAAAGGGCCGCAACGCGGCCCCTCGATCTCCGCACCAACATTGAATACCAGGGGCCGCTGTGCGGCCCTTTCGCGACACAAGGCCGCTCCTACAGGGCGCACGCAGGTTTGTTGACTACTCGGCATCCAGGTGCATCGGCGTAATCACCCGCCCATCGCTCTCGGCCTGCCCAAGGTTGGTATCGATGAAGTACACCCGGTCATCCTCGAGCTTGCCCTTGTCGACCAGGTAGTCCTTGATGCTGCTGGCCCGCTCCTGGCCAAGGGTACGCAGCAATGCAGTGCTTTCAGCCCAGGACTTGATCACCGCCTCGCGCAGCTTGGCGGTGCGCTCGTCACGGCCCAACTGCTCCCACTCGGCGGGAGGTTGTTGCTTCAGGCGGGTCCGGTAGATGCCTTCGAGCATCGCCGGCTTGTCGCGCTCATCGACCTGCAGCATCGAGGCATTGGCCGGTACCTTGTCGCCACGGCGTTGCAGGATCTTGTACCAGTTCGCCTGGTATTCACGTTCCAGACGTTGCTGGGCGATCAATGGGCCGTCGCTGCTCTGGGCACTGGTGCCTTCGATCTCCAGGCGCAGCTCCGGGCGTTCCTTGAGGGCGGACGCGAGCTTGTCCAGTGTCGACTGCGCATCGCCACTAAGTTCACTTGAGCCTGGGGCGAACGCCACGGTACCGAGGTCTTCCGAGCCACCACCGGAAATCAGCCCACCGATGAACTTGAACGGCGCCTGCGCCGCACGCAGTACCAGGTTGCGCAGGGTCTGCCAGACGATCGGCATGACGCTGAACTGCGGGTTGTTCAGGTCACCGGAAACTGGCAGTTCGATGGAGATCCGCCCCTCAGTGTCTTTCAGCAGCGCGATCGCCAGGCGGATCGGCAGGTCCACGGCATCCGGGCTGTCGACCTTCTCACCCAGTTGCAGCTGCTCGACCACCACCTTGTTCTCGGCCTTGAGCTGACCGTTGGTGATCAGGTAATGCAGGTCAAGGTTCAGCCGCCCCTTGCGGATGCGGAAGCCGGCGAACTTGCCGGAGTAGGGCGTCAAGGTGGTCAGTTCGACGCGCTTGAAGCTGGTGGCGATATCCAGGCTGGCCAGCGGGTTGAACGGGTTGAGTGCACCCTTGATGGTGACCGGGGCATAACGGTCGACCTTGCCTTTGACGTCGACCTTGGCCGGGGTCGGCTTGCGGTTGTCGATGGTGCCTATCTGGCCGTTGAGCTGCTGGATGGCGGTGGCAAAGTTCGGGGTGAGGGTCAGGTCGGCGAAGTTGGCCGAGCCATCGTTGATGTCGATCTGGCCGATGCGGATGCCCAGTGGCTTGCCGGCAGTGGCACTGGCCGGCTTGGCCGGGCTGCTGGCAGGCGCGCCGGCCGGTTGCGGGATCAGCAGGTCGTCGACGCTGGTGGTGCGGTCTTCGTTGATGATGAAGCGTGCGTAGGGCTGCAGCAGGGTCACCTTGTCGATCGATAGGGCATCACCGTGCACGTATGACAGGCCATCTACGTTCACTTGCTGCCATTTGACGAAGTCACGGCCCTTGATGGTGTCCAGGGTGTGCAGCTGGTTGACCTGAGCCTTGCCTGCAACGCTGAAGGCCAATGGCTCGGTGCTCGTGAGGTTGACCTTGAGGTCGCTGGCGAGCATGCCACTGCGCAGCTCAAGGCGAATGAACGGGCTGATGTAGGCTTGGGCGACGCGCAGGTCGATGTCACGGGTGCTGACATCGAGCTTGGCCGTGACCGGCGCCAGATTCACTTCACCTGCGGCCTGCAGCTTGCCTTGCTTGCCAATGCCGGTGTCGAGCTTGAGGGTGAAAGGCGACTGGTTGAGGCTGTCGAAACCTTGCATATCGAGGTTCAGCGGGCCCACGTCCAGCGCCACCGGCTCCTTCTGGCTGCGGTCGGCGAGGTGAGCCTGATAGTTGCGCAGCTGCACGTCCTTGAGCAGTACCTGCCAGGGCTTGCTCGGCGCTTTCGCGGCCTTTTCATCTGCGCTGGGCTCGGCAGTCGCCGGCTCGGCTTTTTCTTTCGGGGTGGGCTTGGCCGGCTGGCTGGCGAACAGCTTCTGCCAGTCGAGCTGGCCGTCCTTTTCCAGGGCTGCCCAGGTTTCCAGTTTTTCGCTGCGGACTTTGCCGACGGTGACCAGCTGCCTGGCCAGGTCGATGGACGTCTCACTCACCTCCAGGTTGGCCAGGCGCACCAATGGCCGGCCATCGGGTGCCTTGATGGCGAACGGCGCGACTTTGACCGAGGTGTTGTCCAGCAACAGCTCGGTTTCCTTGGACAGGTTGAGCGTGTAGTGGGTATCGAGGTTGACCACGCCGTCTTCGAGAACAAGGGGCAGGGCATCGCGGACATAGGGCCAGAACAGCTTCATCTTGCCGTCGGTGACTTTCAGCGTGCCTTTCGAGGCGATCGGCGCCAGGCTGAGGGTGCCGTTCCAGTCGACGCGGCCACCATTGGGACCGAGCGCCACCAAGGTCATGTCGGCGTTGTCGTCGGGCAGGGTACTGAGATTCTTCAGCTCCAGGTTCATGTCGTCGTAGAGGAACTCGATCGGTTCGCTCGGGCGCACGTCCTCGAAATGCAGGTAGCCGCCGCTGATCCTGATGCTGTCGATACGCAGCGGGAAGGGATCGCCGGCGGGAGTGTCCGGTCTGGGCTCGCTGGCTGGCAACTTGAACAGTTGGGTCAGGTTGAGCGTGCCGTCCTTGGCGAATAGCACCTCGTTGCGGGGCTTGTCGAGTTCGATCGCCTGCAGGTGCAGTGCACGTTTCCACAGGCTGTCGAGTGCCAGGTTCGCGTATAGCCGTTCGAAGCCGACCTGCTCCTTGCCGGGCTCGCCGAGTTGCAGTCCCCACAAGGTCAGCTCGAGGCTGAAGGGGTTGAGTTCGATGCGTTGCAGATGCGCGGGCACGGTAGCGTATTGCGCCAGCTGCTGGTTGGCGATCCGCAGGGCGACACCAGGGAGGATGAGGAAGCCGAGCAGGCTGTAGAGGGCCACGAGAGCCAACAGGGCGCCGAGGGCGCGAGTCAATCCTTTGTACATGTGTCGCTTCGTCTGTCTAAGCAGGAGTGCTTGGAGTATGGCACGTTAAATCGGTTCCGCTGAGGCGACCAGTTTCCCCTCACTCGATACCCATGCGCCGCCTGGCCCGGTGCGCCGAACCGTCACGCATGGCCCAGCGCAGGATCGGTGCCGTGCGCTGCAGGCCAAGGCGGATCATGTGTCGTTGCAGCGGCCCCTGTTGAAGGCCGAGCAGGGCCTGGGCCCAATCCGGCAGCAGGTCGATACCCGCCTGCAGCATCAACTTGCCCACTGGCTCGGCAAGGCGACTGGGTGCGGGGGCTTCGAGCAGGATCCCGACCACTTCCAGGCTACGGGCGCTGCATTGCAGCTGTGGGCGCATCTGCTGCAGATAGTCCTCGACCTGTTGGCAGGAGCGTGGCACTCCACGGGCACCGAGGCGTTCGGCAATGAGGGCGATTTCGGCGTAGTAAGCGTCCTGACCGGCGCGTGACAGTTGCGGATCACGGTAGCGCAGGTGGGCAGCAAGGAAGCTGCTGACTTCGGCCACATGCACCCAAGTCAGCAGGTCGGGGTCGCTTGCAGCGTAGGGACGGCCGTCCGGTGCAGTCCCGGTCACCTGCACGTGGATGGTCCGCACCTTGTCGATCAACCACTCGGCATCCCGGGTGGAGCCGAACGTGGTGCCGGAGATGAACTGGCTGGTGCGACGCAGGCGACCGAGCAGGTCTTCGCGAAAATTGGAATGGTCCCACACTCCGGCCAGGGCCAGCGGGTGCAACAGTTGCAGCATCAGGGCGCTGATCCCGCCAACCAGCATGCTCGGAAAGTCGCCATGCACCCGCCAGCTGATGCTGTGGGGGCCGAACAGGCCGGGGTCACCCTTGGGGGATTCAAGGTCGAGCTGGCCGAGGGCCAGCCCGGTGAGGCTCATGAGCTGGGTTTCGATGCGTCGGCGTAGGGCTTCCATGGCGTCCTGTGGGTCAGGACGGCCAGGGAAAGTGGCCGCCCGCTATTGATTGAGGCGTTTGTCGATCAGTCCCTGGACTACGCTCGGGTCGGCCAGGGTCGAGGTGTCGCCGAGATTGTCCAGTTCGTTGCAGGCGATCTTGCGCAGTATACGCCGCATGATCTTGCCCGAGCGGGTCTTGGGCAAGGCCGGGGCCCACTGAATCAGCTCTGGCTTGGCGAAACT
Source organism: Pseudomonas sp. NBRC 111130 (assembly GCF_001320485.1). Classification (NCBI taxonomy): domain Bacteria; kingdom Pseudomonadati; phylum Pseudomonadota; class Gammaproteobacteria; order Pseudomonadales; family Pseudomonadaceae; genus Pseudomonas; species Pseudomonas sp. NBRC 111130. Next base: position 33,067 of record NZ_BCBG01000025.1, on the reverse strand, counting down.
GCCGATCTCCTTGCTGACCAGCGCCAGCAACTCGGCCTTGAGCGTATCGTCCGGGGTAATGCCATTCATGGGCGTAACGAAGGCATACACGCCCTGGCCCTTGAGGTCATGGGGATAGCCGACCACGGCAGCCTCGGCGACGCTGTCGTGCAGCACCAGCGCGCTTTCCACCTCGGCGGTGCCGATGCGGTGCCCGGAGACGTTGATGACATCATCGATGCGGCCGGTGATCCAGTAGTCACCGTCGGCATCGCGGCGGGCGCCGTCACCGGTGAAATAGTAGCCGGGCATGGGTTTGAAGTAGGTGTCGACCATGCGCTGGTGGTCGCCGTAGACGCTGCGTATCTGCCCTGGCCAACTGGCCTTGATCACCAGCAGCCCGGCGCCGGGGCCTTCTACCAGTTTGCCTTGTTCATCCAGCAGCGCAGGTTGCACGCCGAACATCGGCTGGGTGGCGCAGCCGGGCTTGAGCCGTTGTGCCCCGGGCAGCGGCGTGAGCATGATGCCGCCGGTCTCGGTCTGCCACCAGGTGTCGACGATGGGGCAACGCTTTTGTCCGACCTCTTCGAAATACCACTCCCAGGCTTCCGGATTGATCGGCTCGCCTACGCTGCCGAGCAGGCGCAGGCTTTTGCGCGAGGTTCCCTGCAGCGGCGCCGAGCCTTCGCGCATCAACGCGCGCAGCGCAGTGGGCGCGGTGTAGAAGATGTTCACCTGATGCTTGTCCACCACCTGCCAGAAGCGCGAGGTGTCTGGGTAGTTGGGGACGCCTTCGAACATCAGCGAAATCGCGCCGTTGGCCAGCGGCCCGTAGACGATGTAACTGTGACCGGTGACCCATCCAACGTCTGCCGTGCACCAGAACACCTCGCCGTCGCGGTAATCGAACACCACCTTGAAGGTCATCGCCGCCTGCAACAGGTAGCCAGCGGTGCCATGCAGCACCCCTTTGGGTTTTCCGGTACTGCCGGAGGTATACAGGATGAACAATGGGGCTTCGGCGTCCATCGGTTCGGGCTGGCAGTCGTCGCCGGCCTTTTCGGTCACTTCGTGATACCAGAGGTCGCGGCCTTCGCTCCAGGCGACATCGCCACCGGTACGACGTACCACGAACACGCTGCTGACCGCAGGGCAACTGCTCAGGGCCTTGTCGACGTTCTGCTTGAGCGGGATGCGTTTGCCGCCGCGTACGCCTTCGTCGGCGGTGATCACGGTGCGGCAGTCGGCATCGAGAATGCGGTCGCGCAGGGCATCCGGCGAGAAGCCGCCGAACACCACCGAGTGGATGGCACCGATGCGTGTGCAAGCGAGCATGGCATACGCGGCTTCTGGAATCATCGGCATGTAGATGCACACCCGGTCGCCCTTGTGCACACCTCTTGCCTTCAGCGCATTGGCCAGGCGGCAGACCTAGCGGTGCAGCTCACGGTAGCTGATGGCCTTGGAGTCCTTGGGGTCGTCACCCTCCCACAGCAGGGCGGTTTGCTCGCCGCGCTGGGCCAGGTGACGATCGATGCAGTTGAAGCTGACGTTGAGCTGGGCACCGTCGAACCAGCGGGCGCTGCCGGTCTTCAGGTCGCATTGCTGCACGCTCGACCAGGGTTTGATCCAGTCCAGGCGTTTGGCCTGTTCGGCCCAGAAGGTGTCGGGATCATCGACCGACTGGCGGTAGAGGCGCTGGTAGTCGTCGGGGGAAAGGCTGGCGGACTGGCTGACGGCCAGGGCCTGGGGATACTGCTTGATATCGAACATGGCGGGTGGTCCTGCTCTTGTCGGAGGGACGGCAACGGCTATTCGATGGACAGTGTAGCTGGGGAGAGTGTTCAACCTGCCCCGGCCTCTTCGCGGGTAAACCCGTTCCCACAGGTTTTGCACACATTTCAAGTATTGTGCAGTACCTGTGGGAGCGGGTTTACCCGCGAAGAGGCCGGGGCAGGTTAAAGGTCAACCGCGGTGACGGCCGCGGAAGTAGTTGATCAGGCCTTGGGTGGAGCCATCTTCGGCGCTGTCTTCGAGGCTTCCCACAAGACGCTGGTAAACACCTTTGCCCAGCTCCTTGCCCAGTTCCACGCCCCACTGGTCGAAGGCGTTGATGCCCCAGATCACGCTTTGCACGAACACCTTGTGTTCGTACATCGCCACCAGAGCGCCCAGGCGGCGCGGGCTGATGCGTTCGACTACCAGGGTGTTGCTCGGGCGGTTGCCCGGAATCACCTTGTGCGGCGCGAGCTTTTCGATGTCCGCGTCGTTCAGGCCCTTCTGTCGCAGTTCGGCTTCGGCTTCTTCACGGGTCTTGCCGAGCATCAGCGCCTGGCTCTGCGACAGGCAGTTGGCGTACAGCCACTGATGGTGGTCCGCCACCGGGTTGAAGCTGACCACTGGCACGATGAAGTCGGCCGGAATCAGCTGGGTGCCCTGGTGCAGCAACTGGTGGTAGGCATGCTGGCCGTTGCAGCCGACGCCGCCCCAGATCACCGGACCGGTATCGGTCTTCACCGGGGTGCCGTCCTGCAGCACGCTCTTGCCGTTGGACTCCATGTCCAGCTGCTGCAGGTGCTTGGTGATGTTGCGCAGGTAATGGTCGTACGGCAGGATCGCGTGGCTGCTGGCGCCCCAGAAGTTGCCGTACCAGATGCCCAGCAGGGCCAGCAGCACGGGCATGTTCTTGTCGAACGGCGCGGTCTGGAAGTGCTGGTCCATGGTGTAGGCACCGGACAGCAGTTCCTTGAAGTTGGCGGTCCCGATGGCCAAGGCGATCGGCAGGCCGATAGCGGACCACAGCGAGTAGCGCCCGCCTACCCAGTCCCACATCGGGAAGATGTTCTCTTCACGCATGCCGAAGGCCACGGCAGCGGCCTTGTTGCTGGAAACCGCGATGAAGTGGCGGTACAGCTCGGCTTCCGAGCCGCCTTGAGCAAGGTACCAGGTGCGCGCGGCCGTCGCATTCTTCAGGGTCTCGAGGGTGTTGAACGACTTCGACGAGACGATGAACAGCGTGGTTTCGGCGCGCAGGTTGGCCGATAGCTCATGGAACTCGCTGCCGTCGATATTGGCCAGGTAATGGCAACGCACGCCGCGCTGGGCGTAAGGCAGCAAGGCTTCAGAGACCAGCTCGGGGCCTAGGAATGAGCCACCGATGCCGATGTTGACCACATCAGTGATCGGCTTTTCGCTGTAGCCACGCCACAGGCCGTCATGGATTCGGCCGACCAGCTCGGTAATCTGGTTGAGTACCTTGTGGACTTCCGGCATCACGTTGACACCGTTGACGTTGAGCTTGTCGCCTACCGGACGGCGCAGTGCAGTGTGCAGCACCGGACGGCCTTCCGAGGCGTTGATGATCTCGCCGCTGAACATCGACTTGATTGCATCCTGCAGGCCAACCTGTTCGGCCAGGCTGACCAGAAGTCCACGGGTTTCGTCGGTAATCAGGTTTTTCGAATAGTCGAGGAACAGCCCGCAGCTGCTCAGGGAGAACTGGTCGAAGCGCTTGGCGTCGGCGGCAAAGGCTTCGCGCATGCTGAAGCCTTGCATGGCGTCGCGGTGTGTTTGCAGGGCCTGCCAGGCTGGCAGGGCCGTAACATCGTGGGGTGTACGGTAATACGCCATTGCGCGGAATTCCTTGATGCGAGATGTGCCTTGGACAGGGCAGTCATTGCCGGGTTCAGGCTGGCCATCATTATAGGCAAAGGCCGCGGGCAGGGAATGGGTATGCAGGGGGAATTTGGGGCTGCGAAGCAGCCCCGGAAGGTTATGCGGTCTTCTCGTCCAGATGCAGATACAGGTTGTCGATCAACCGGGTATTACCCAAGTAAGCAGCAACCAGAATCACCAGGTCCCGGTCACCGAACGCTGCCGGGCGCAGGTTCACAGCATGGCGCACTTCCAGATAATCCGGGCGCAGGCCGGCAGCGCTCAGCTGTGCCTTGCCTTGCTCGATCAATGCTGCGAAATCCACCTGGCCGCGGCCGAGCGCCTCACCGATCTGCTGCAGGGTGCGATACACCACTGGCGCCGTGGCGCGTTGCTCAGGGGTCAGGTAACCGTTGCGTGAAGACAGCGCCAGGCCATCTTCGGCGCGCACGGTCGGCTCACCGATGATCTGGATCGGCATGTTCAGGTCGCGCACCATGGCGCGGATTACCGCCAGTTGCTGGTAGTCCTTTTCGCCAAACACGGCCAAGTCTGGCTGGACCATGTTGAACAGCTTGCTGACCACGGTCGCCACGCCTTCGAAATGCCCAGGGCGGCTGGCACCGCACAGGCCTTCGGACAGGTTGGGCACGCTGACTCGTGTCTGCACGCTCATGCCGTCCGGGTACATCTCTTCCACGGTGGGTGCGAACAGCAGATTGCAACCGGCCTGCAGCAGGCGCTCCTGGTCGGCGGCGAGGGTGCGCGGGTATTTGTCGAGGTCTTCGTTGGCACCGAACTGCAAGGGGTTGACGAAGATGCTGGCGACCACGAAATCGGCACGTTGGGCAGCCTTGGTCACCAGCGCGGCATGGCCGCTGTGCAGGTTGCCCATGGTCGGCACGAAGCCGATGCGCTTGCCTTCGCCGCGTGCACGAGCGACGGCGGCACGCAGTTCGCGGACGGTCTTGACTGTGTTCATGCGCTGAATCCGTGTTCGGCAGCGGGGAAGGCAACGTCTTTGACGGCCTTGACGTAGGCGGTGAGCGCGCTCTGGATATCGGGCTGGCCTTGCATGAAATTCTTCACGAACTTCGGCACCCGGCCACTCAGCGACAGGCCGAGCATGTCGTGCAGGACCAATACCTGGCCATCGGTAGCGCTACCGGCACCGATGCCGATCACCGGAATGCTCACTGCCTGGGTGATTTCTGCGGCCAGTTCGCTCGGTACGCATTCGAGCAACAGCATCGCCGCGCCGGCTTGCTCCAGCGCAATGGCGTCGGCGCGCATCTGCCGGGCTTGCGCTTCCTGACGGCCTTGGACCTTGTATCCGCCGAGGACGTTGACGGTCTGCGGCGTCAGGCCCATGTGCGCGCACACTGGCACGCCGCGTTCGGCCAGCAGGCGAATGGTTTCGGCCAGCCAGGCGGCGCCTTCGAGCTTGATCATGTGGGCGCCGGCCTGCATCAGCGTGGCGCAGTTGGCAAACGCCTGCTCGGGAGTGGCATGGGCCATGAACGGCAGGTCCGCCAGGATCAGCGCGCCATCATTGCCGCGTTTGACGCAGGCGGTGTGGTAGGCCATCTCTGCAGTGGTGACGGGCAGTGTGCTGTCATGGCCCTGCAGGACCATGCCCAGGGAGTCGCCCACCAGCAACACGTCGACGCCAGCCTGGCTGCAGGCCTTGGCGAAGGTTGCATCGTAGCAGGTCAGCATGGTGATCTTTTCACCCTTGGCCTTGAGGCCATGCAGGGTGGTCAGGGTTACTTCAGGCATGTAGGAAAATCCTCGTTCAGGCGCTGTGAAAAACGACTGCATACAACGCGTGTAGTCATCTTCCGGAGCGGCACATCATCGCGCGTGATGTTCGGGCACAGGTCCGTCCGGGCCTAAATACGGGTATGCGGCACTTTGGTGCCACACGGGACGCCTATAGTCGTGAGCGAGGTGGGGGAAGTCAATCACCCTGTTACCGCATTGTTACTAACAGGGTGTTACTTGCGTTACCGTGCCTGAGTGACTATCTCAAACGCCCGGTTTACAGGCGTTCCAGGCCGACGAATGGGCAGGCTTGGAGCAGTTCGGCGAGGGCGCGGCCATCGGCCAGACAGAAGTCGTCTGCCACCAGCTCGGCCAAGGGGTACAGCACGAAGGGGCGCGCATGCATGTGGTAGTGCGGCACCTGCAGGCGTGGCAGATCGATGACCTGGTCGCCGAACAGCAGGATATCCAGGTCGAGGGTGCGCGGGCCCCAGCGTTCCTTGCGCACGCGGCCCTGGTCGTTCTCGATGGCTTGCAGGGCGTCGAGCAGTTGCAGTGGTGCCAGGGTGGTGTCGAGGGCGGCTACCGCGTTGGTGTAACGCGGCTGGCCGGGCAGCAGCGAGTCGCTGGTGTACAGCGCCGAAGCGCCCGCCAGGCGGCTGTCGGCAATCTGGTCGAGCGCCTGCAGGGCGCTGCGCAGTTGTTCTGCGGGGGCGTCCAGATTGCTGCCGAGGCCGATGAAGGCGCGCGTGGTCACTCGAACGCCTCGTCACCACCGCTGCGCTTGCGCTTGCCGCCACTGCGCTTGCGTTTGCGCGGGCCGGCAGCAGCGCCTTCGTCACGGCTGCCAAGCTCACGGATCATCTCGCGGCGCTCGCTGTCATTGGCATCCTGATAGTCGGTCCACCACTGGCCCAGATCGTCGGTTTCTTCGCCGGCGCTTTCGCGCAGCAGCAGGAAGTCGTAACCGGCACGGAAGCGCGGGTTGTCGAGCAGCAGGTCGGCGCGCTTGCCACTGCGGCGCGGCAGGCGTTCCTGCATGTCCCAGATCTCGCGGATGGGCAGGGTGAAGCGTTTCGGAATGGCGATGCGTGCGCACTGCTCGGCGATCAGGTCGTGGGCTGCGCCGTTCATGGCCGGAATCGGCGGCACGCCTTGGCTCTGCAGGTGCAGTACACGGCTTGGCAGGGCTGGCCAGAGCAGGGCGGCGAACAGGAAGGCCGGGGTTACCGGCTTGCCCTGCTTGACGCGCAGGTCGGTGTTGTTCAGCGCCTGGCTGATCAGGGTATGGGTGTAGGTCGGACGCTCTTCCAGGGCATGGGCACTGGCCGGGAACAGCGGTTCGAACAGCTCCAGGTCGACCAGCATCTCGAATGCGATGGCCCCTTGGCCGGAGAGGAACAGCTTGAGGCATTCCTCGAACAGGCGTGCGGGCGGGATCTCGCGCAGCAGCGGGGCCAGTTTGCGGATCGGCTGGAAAGTGTGCTTCTCGATACCGAAGTCCAGCTTGGCGGCAAAGCGCACTGCGCGCAGCATGCGCACCGGGTCTTCCTGGTAGCGGTGGGTCGGGTCGCCGATCAGACGCAACAGACGGTTGCGGATGTCGTGCACGCCATTGGCGTAGTCGAGAATGCGCTCGCTGACCGGATCGTAGTACAGGGCGTTGATGGTGAAATCGCGGCGCTGCGCGTCTTCTTCCAAAGTGCCGTATACGTTGTCACGCAGGATGCGACCGCTGGCGTTGTGGGACGAACGGTGGCTGTCACCCTGGTCGTCTTCGGAGTGGGGCGCACGGAAGGTGGCGACTTCGATGATCTCACGGCCGAAATGCACGTGGACCAGCTTGAAGCGCCGACCAATGATGCGCGCGTTGCGGAACTCGGCACGCACCTGCTCGGGCGTGGCGCTGGTGGCGACGTCGAAGTCCTTGGGCGTGATGCCCAGCATCAGGTCGCGGACGCAGCCACCGACCAGATATGCCTGGTAGCCCGCGCTCTGCAGGCGCTCGACGATGTTCACCGCGTGGCGGCTGAACTGGTGGCGCTGCAACGAGTGTTGGCTCTTGTTGATCACCTCAGGCGTGGTGCGCCTGTGGTGCTGGCCCGGTACGGGAGGGCGGAACGACTGGAACAGCTTCTTCAGCATGGGATGCACTGTTTGAAGGAATGTTCGGCCAAGAATAGGAGAATGGCCGCATGATGGGCGGGGATTCTAGCATTTACTCGGGGAATGGTGTAGGCGGTAGCAGGAGGCCCTGCCGAGGGGGAGAAACGACAAGGGGAGCCTAAGCTCCCCAAGAAGTCGTTGCGTGCTCTTATTGTTTTTTTACTGGGCTTCTTGTTTTTGTTGAGTGCCCTGTCCACAAATCTCGAAGCTTGTGGACGACCCCCAATCCAGGGGTAAAGAGCAAACGGATTGCTTTGGTCGCTGACGTCATGTTGATCGTTCGATCCAACCAGTTCAGGCGCTGCTTTGAAGTGCAGTTTTTGTTGTTCTCTGCCTGGTCGTGGGGCAAGCCCCAAACACGCATCCTCTCCAAAAGAATCAGTTAGCTGCGCCTCCGCCGTCTTGTTCTTATTGTGCGTGAGCCGTTTCGTCTTGTTCTTATTCTGAGTTGCTGTGCTTGTTATTGTTCTTGTACCAGACATATAGCAGGTGCCGTGCCAACTTTTCAAAACCCAGTGAAATCAAGGGTTTGGCGAAATTTTGCGTTTGGCGGCGGGCTGGAAATGTGGATTTTTCGTTACCGTACGCCTCGTGAACTGTTACGGCGGAAAGGTTGGGTAACAGATTTGTGCGGGGACTGAGGTGTTACCCGGTGTGTGTGCATTGGCTTTGCCGGCCCATTCGCGGGCAAGCCCGCTTCCACAGGATCACGCAGTGTCAGAGACTGTGTAAATCCTGTGGGAGCGGGCTTGCCCGCGAAGAGGCCGGTAAGGCCAACGGAGATCTGAATCAGTTGTCGCTGGTCGCGTTGCTCTTGCGCCGTGGGATGCCCAGGCGCTGGCGCCGTTCCCACAGGCACTTGCGGCTGACCCCGAGCTTGCGTGCCAGCTCGGTCTCGGTCATGTGGTCCTGGTGCTCAAGTACGAAGTGCTGGAAGTAGTCCTCCAGCGACAGGTCCTCGGTCGGTTCATGGCTGGCACTGCTGGCGCTGGCCGCGACCAGAGCATTGTCGAGGATGTCATCCTCCTCGAGGTCGCTCAGCTCGATGTCGATGCCCAGCATGTCGGCGGAAATTTCCGCACTCTCGCTAAGGATCACCGCACGCTCCACGGCGTTTTCCAGTTCGCGCACGTTGCCCGGCCAGCTGTAATGACGAATGGCTTGCTCGGCCTCGGCCGAGAAGTGCAGGTCGTCACGACCGATGCGCGCGCTCTGGCGGGCGAGGAAGGCGTTGGCGATCTCGTTGACGTCACTGCCGCGCTCGCGCAGGGCCGGCAACTTCAGGGCGATCACGTGGAGGCGGTAATACAGGTCTTCGCGGAACTGCCCGGCCTTGGCCAGGTTCTTCAGGTCGCGGTGGGTCGCGGCGATCAGGCGCACGTCGACTTTTTGCGACTGTACCGAACCGACCCGGCGAATCTCGCCTTCCTGCAGCACGCGCAGCAGGCGTGCCTGGGCTTCGAGCGGGAGTTCACCGATTTCGTCGAGGAACAATGTGCCACCGTCGGCGGCTTCTACCAGGCCAGCACGGCCGGCACTGGCGCCGGTGAATGCCCCTTTTTCATGGCCGAACAGTTCCGATTCGATGAGGGTCTCCGGAATGGCCGCACAGTTCACCGAAATCATCGGCGCCTTGGCGCGCCGTGACAGGTTGTGCAGGGCGCGGGCGACCAGTTCTTTGCCGGTGCCCGACTCACCCTGGATCAGCACGTTGGAGTCGGTCGGTGCCACCTTGCGGATCTTGCTGTACATGTCCTGCATGGGCGGGCACGAACCGATGATGCCGATCTCGCCATTGGCGGCGGCACCTTTGTCGGCTGGCGCGGCCTTGCCGTTGGCCCGCGGTTCGGCGGCCGGGGCCGGCGCGGCTGCCGGCGCGTTCTGGCGGTCACGCAAGATGCGCGCCACGGCCTGAAGCATTTCATCGTGATCGAAGGGTTTGGCGATGTAGTCCACCGCGCCCATCTTCATCGAGTCCACCGCCGATCGCAGGCTGGCGTAGCTGGTCATGATCAGCACCGGCGTGCCCTGGCCAAGCTTGATCAGCTCGGTGCCCGGGGCACCCGGCAGGCGCAGGTCGCTGACGATCAGGTCGAAGGTGGCAATGCTGAAGCGTTCCTGGGCTTCCTGTACCGAGCCGGCTTCGCTGACCTGGTACTGATTGCGTTCGAGCAGCCGACGCAGGGCCGAGCGGATGATGGTTTCGTCTTCGACGATCAGAATGTGCGGCATTGATTCAATTCTCTCGACGGTCTCGAATTTCAGGGGACGTCGCTACGACATGCCGGGGCAGGGTCACGCGGATCCGGGTGCCACGTTGCCGTTCGATATCGGCCGGGCTGTCGATGGTGATTTGCCCATAATGCTCTTCCACGATGGAATAGACCAGAGCGAGCCCCAGTCCGGTTCCTTCGCCCGGGTCCTTGGTGGTGAAGAACGGTTCGAACAGGCGGTCCATGATGTTCTTCGGGATCCCGCTGCCTTCGTCCTCGACGATCAGGTCGACGGTGTGCTCGCTGACTTCGCTGCGCACCCGCACGGCGCTGCCAGGCGGCGAGGCGTCGCGGGCATTGGACAGCAGGTTGATCAACACCTGGGCGAGGCGCTGCGGATCACCCTCGGCCCAATGGTCCGGGTCGCAGAGATTGAAGAACTGTACTTCGAAGTTGCGCCGGTTCAACGCCAGCAGACCGATGGCGTCTTGTGCCACCTCGGCCAGGCATACCGGCTCTTCACTGTTCTGATGGCTGCCGCCGGCGTGGGCGAAGCTCATCAGCGACTGGACGATGCGCGACACGCGCTTGGTCTGCTCGAGGATCTGGCTGGACAGCTCGATGATTTCCCCATCGCCTTCACGCTCCTCGCGCAGGTTCTGCGCCAGGCAGGCAATGCCGGTAATCGGGTTGCCGATTTCGTGGGCCACGCCAGCGGCCAGGCGGCCGATGCTGGCCAGGCGCTCGGAATGCACCAGTTTGTCTTCCAGGGCCTGGGTTTCGGTGAGGTCCTCGACCAGCAGCACCAGGCCGCTGTTGCCGGGCGCCAGGGGCTCGTCGATGGCCGCCTTGTGCAGGTTCAGCCAGCGCGGTTGACCGTCCAGCGCCAGGCGCTGCTTGTGCAAATGTTCGTCGGGCACGTTGATGAAGCCCTGCAGCAGGCCGCGCCAGGGTTCGCTGATGGTCACCAGGCGCGAGCCGACCACATGCTTGGCGGCAATGCCGGTCAGCTCTTCCATGGCCTTGTTCCACATCAGGATTTCCTGGTCCTTGGCCAGCGAGCAGACGCCCATGGGCAGCTCTTGCAGGGTCTGGCGGTGGTAGCGGCGCAGGGCGTCGAGTTCGGCGGCAAGGCCGGTAAGGCGCGAGTGGTAGTCTTCCAGGCGGCTCTCGATGAAATGGATGTCCTCGGTGACGTAGTTCTCGTTACCGGACTTGTACGGCAGGAAGGTCTCGACCATGTCCTGCGCCACGCTTGGCCCCATCAGGCCCGAGAGGTTGGCCTCGATACGGTCGCGCAGGCGGCGCAAGGCATAGGGGCGGCGCTCATCGAACGGCAGATAAAGGTCTCGCAGGGCCTGTTCGACCTCCTTCTGCGCCGCCTTGGCGCCAAGTGGTTTGGCCAGTTGGGTGGCGAATTCCTGTGGCGATGCGGCGTGCAGCTCGCGGCGCTGCGGCCGGCGCACGTTGTCCACGGCGCAGGCCTCGGCGGCGCTGACTTCCTCAGTGCTGGCGTTGGTGAACAACGAAATCAGCGTGAACAGCAGCACGTTGGCCGCCAGCGAGGCAATGGCCGCCATGTGCCAGCTGGTGTCGTCTAGCACATAAATCATGTCCAGCAGCGGGATATAGAAGCCCTGCAGGTTGCCCAGCAGCGGCAGCAGCATGGTCACCAGCCACACCACGGTCCCGGCCAGCAGACCGGCGATGAAGCCGCGGCGGTTGGCGGTCGGCCAGTACAGCACCGACAGCACGCCTGGCAGGAACTGCAGGGTGGCGACGAAGGCTACGATGCCCAGGTTGGCCAGGCTCTGGTGGTTGTTCTGGGTCAGGTAGAAGACGAAGCCGGCAGTGATGATGGCGACGATCAGCGCCCGGCGGGTCCACTTCAGCCAGCGGTAGATATTGCCTTCGGCAGGCGGCTGGTAAAGCGGCAGCACCAAGTGGTTGAGGGCCATGCCCGACAACGCCAGCGTGGTGACGATGATCAGCCCGCTGGCGGACGCGAGCCCGCCAACGTAGGCCAGCAAAGCCAGCGCCTGGTTGTTGGCGGCGATCCCCAGGCCCAGGGTGAAGTACTCGGGGTTGGTGCTGGCGCCCAGGCGCAGGCCGGCCCACAGCACCAGCGGCACGGCCAGGCTCATCAGCAGCAGGAACAGCGGCAGGCCCCAGCTGGCGCTGACCAGCGAGCGCGGGTTGAGGTTTTCGGTGAAGGCCATGTGGTACATGTGCGGCATGACGATGGCCGAGGCGAAGAACACCAGCAGCAGGGTGCGCCATGGGCCTTCCTGCAAGGGGGTGTGCAAGGCTGCCAGGGCCGTCTGGTTCTGCAGCAGCCACACTTCCAGTTGGTGCGGCCCGCCAAACACACCATACAGCGCATACAGGCCGATGCCGCCCAGGGCCAGCAGCTTGATCACCGACTCGAAGGCGATGGCGAACACCAGGCCTTCGTGTTTCTCACGGGTGGCGATATGGCGCGAGCCGAAGAAGATGGTGAACAGGATGATCAGCGCACAGAAGGCAAAGGCCACCCGGGCCTTGACCGGTTCGCCGGTAAGGATGCTGATCGAGTCGGCCACTGCCTGGATCTGCAGGGCAAGCAGGGGCAGCACGCCGATCAGCATGATGAGGGTGGTCAGCGCGCCGGCCCAGGTGCTGCGAAAACGGAACGCCAGCAGGTCGGCCAGTGACGATAACTGGTAGGTGCGGGTGATCTTGAGGATCGGGTAGAGCAGCACCGGCGCCAGCAGGAATGCACCGGATACCCCCAGGTAACAGGCGAGGAAGCCGTAGCCATACTGATAGGCCAGGCCTACCGAACCATAAAAGGCCCAGGCACTGGCGTAGACGCCCAGCGACAAGGTGTAGGTCAGCGGGTGGCGAATGATGGAGCGCGGGATCAGCCCTCGCTCGCTGATCCAGGCCACGCCGAACAGCACCATCAGGTACGCGGCGCTGATCAGGATCATCTGGGTCAGGCTAAAGCTCATCGGCATCTCGTTGGCTCTGCAGGATGAAGGTGACGACGATCAGGATCAGCCAGAGCAGGTAGGGGCGGTACCAGGCACCGGTCGGTTCGATCCACCAGTCCATGATGGCCGGGGAGAACAGGTAGATCCCCACGACCAGAAGCAGGACCAAACGATAGATGTACATGCTGGCCTCGATGGTTGGGCGCTGCGGGCTTGGACTTATTATTGGCGCAATTGACTGTGGCGATGCTAGCGGTAATCCATGGGGTTCGCCAAGAGTCTGAATTTATTACGCTTTTGAATTTGAGCGGTATTTGCCTGTGCCGTCCTCTTCGCGGGTGAACCCGCTCCCACAGGTACTGCACAGGTCTTGGGCATTGCACCGCTCCTGTGGGCGCGGGTTTACCCACGAACAGGCCATGCCTGCTTCAGTGCAAATCAGCCTCTGGCACCGTCAACTGCCGGGCAATGGCTTCTGGTCGCCACTGCTCGCGTGCTACCGCCAGCACTTCGGCGGGTGTTGCCAGCAGCAGTTCGGCATCGGTTTCCTGCCCCAGCGCCCGCAACGCGCGCAGCAGCAAAGGCGTCGCCTGCTGCGCCTGCAACGGCGGCGAACGATAGGACTTGCCCAGCTTGTGCCCGTCAGGCTGGACGATCAGTGGAATGTGCAGATAGCGCGGTTGCGAAAAGCCCAGCAACTCCTGCAGGTACAGTTGGCGCGGCGTGTTGTCGAGCAGGTCGGCCCCGCGCACGATATCGGTGATGCCTTGCCAGGCATCGTCCAGCACCACCGCCAGTTGATAGGCATAGAGCCCATCGCGTCGCTGGATGATGAAGTCGCCCACTTCGCGCCCAAGATGCTGCTGGAACTCGCCTTGCACCCGGTCGCTGAAGCGGTAGATCAGTTCGGGTACCCGCAGGCGGATCGCCGCGCCTTCCCGGGCATGCCCCGCGTTACGGCAATAGCCTGGGTAGATGCCATTGTGCCCCTCCAGCTGCTTGCGCGAGCAGGTACAGGCGTAGGCCAGGCCCATGCTGAACAGGCGGTCGACCACGGCGGCATAGGCTTCGTGGCGCTGGCTTTGATAAACCACTTCGCCATCCCACTCCAGGCCGTAGCGCTCGAGGGTCTGCAGTATCGCGTCGCGGGCCCCTGGCATTTCCCTGGGTGGGTCGGTGTCTTCCATGCGCAACAGCCAGCGGCCGTCCACGGCGCGGGCATCGAGCCAGGAGGCCAGGGCGGCAACCAGCGAGCCGAAGTGCAGGAAGCCGCTTGGGGTGGGGGCGAAGCGTCCGATATAACGGGAGTCTTTCATGGCATTGCCGGGCATATAAATGAAACGGGGCGCATGATGCGCCCCGTTCGGATGGAAGACGTGTCAGCCTTTGCCGACGGTCTTTTCCTTTTTCTCCGCGATTTCCTTGCAGTCGAAGCACAGGTCGGCGGTAGGACGGGCTTCAAGGCGGCGCAGGCCGATCTCGATGCCGCACGATTCGCACCAGCCGTATTCTTCGTCCTGGATCTTCTGCAAGGTCTTGTCGATCTTCTTGATCAGCTTGCGCTCGCGGTCGCGGTTACGAAGCTCCAGGGCAAATTCTTCTTCCTGGCTGGCGCGGTCGGCCGGATCGGGGAAGTTCGCAGCTTCATCCTTCATGTGGTCTACGGTGCGGTCGACACTCTGCATGAGCTCGCTTTTCCAAGCATTGAGTAGCTTGGTGAAGTGATCCCTCATGCGGTCGTCCATGTAATCTTCGCCCGTGCCCTCTTGATAGGGCGCGACACCGTACATGGTCTGACCGGTTTTTTGCTTTTCTACGGTGGACATGAATAGACCGCCTCTCACTCATCTGATCCAATGCGCAGGCTGCTCCATCTCCGGCACCCGCCGGCCCTGCGACTGCGAGCCGCCGAACTTACCAGATAGATCGGGGGTTGCGCTAGCCCGCCCGATCCTAGGTGTTGACCGCAGCGCGCGGCGCACGTTCGGTGCGCTGCAAAGGTAGAATCAACAGTTTAGACCCAATTGAGAGAAGGTCATGGCCCACCCCTACAGCGCGCGCAGCCGCGGCATCGAACCCTTCCACGTCATGGCGTTGCTGGCGCGGGCCAACGAGCTGCAAGCAGCCGGCCATGACGTGATCCACCTTGAAATCGGCGAGCCGGACTTCACCACCGCCGCACCGATCGTCGCTGCCGGCCAGGCCGCGTTGGCCGCCGGGCATACCCGCTATACCGCCGCCCGTGGCCTGCCAGCGCTGCGCGAGGCCATCGCCGGTTTCTATGGCCAGCGTTATGGCCTGCAGATCGACCCTGAGCGGATTCTCGTCACGCCGGGCGGCTCCGGGGCGTTGCTGCTGGCCAGCAGCTTGTTGGTCGACCCCGGCAAGCACTGGCTGCTGGCTGACCCGGGTTACCCGTGCAACCGCCACTTCCTGCGCCTGGTCGAAGGCGGCGCGCAGCTGGTCCCAGTCGGGCCAGAGGTCAACTACCAGCTCACCGCCGACCTGGTCGAGCGTTACTGGGACAAGGACAGCGTCGGCGCCCTGGTCGCCTCGCCAGCCAACCCGACGGGCACCGTGCTGGGCCGCGAGGAGCTGGCCAGCCTGTCCAAGGCCACCCGTGAACGCCATGGTCACCTGGTCGTGGACGAGATCTACCACGGCCTGACCTACGGCATGGATGCGCCGAGCGTGCTGGAAGTGGATGACTCGGCGTTTGTCCTCAATAGTTTTTCCAAGTATTTCGGCATGACCGGCTGGCGGCTCGGCTGGCTGGTGGCCCCGCCCAATGCCGTGGCCGATCTGGAGAAGCTGGCGCAGAACCTCTACATCAGTGCACCGAGCATGGCCCAGCATGCGGCGTTGGCCTGCTTCCAGCCGGAAACGCTGGCGATTTTCGAAGCGCGTCGCGCCGAATTCGCCCGTCGCCGCGACTATCTGTTGCCGGCCCTGCGTGAATTGGGCTTCCGCATTGCCGTCGAGCCGCAGGGCGCGTTCTACCTGTATGCCGATATCAGCGCGTTCGGTGGCGATGCCTTTGCTTTCTGCCAGCATTTCCTTGAAACCGAGCACCTGGCCTTTACCCCAGGCCTGGACTTCGGCCGCCATTTGGCCGGCCACCATGTACGGTTTGCCTATACCCAGGGCCTGCCGCGCCTGGAGCAGGCGGTCGAGCGCATCGCCCGTGGGTTGCGGAGCTGGCAAGGCTGAATGGTGTTCTTTCCTCCACTTGAACAAGGGCGCCTGCTGCGTCGCTACAAGCGCTTCCTGGCCGATATCGAATCGGCCAGTGGCGAGCAACTGACCATCCACTGCCCGAACACCGGTTCCATGCTTAATTGCATGCGCGAAGGCGGGCAGGTGTGGTTCAGCCGCTCCAACGACCCCAAGCGCAAATTGCCAGGCACCTGGGAAATCAGCGAAACGCCCCAGGGCCGCCTGGCTTGCATCAACACCGGGCGCGCCAATGCGCTGGTTGAGGAGGCGTTGCGTGCCGGAGTGATCCACGAGCTGGCCGGGTTTACCGCGCTGAAACGTGAGGTGGCTTACGGCGAAGAACGCAGCCGGGTGGATTTTCGCCTGGAGTTTGCAGCCGGGCCAGCCTATATCGAGGTCAAGAGCGTGACCCTGGGTTACCCGGATACTGCCGTGGCGGCGTTCCCGGATGCCGTGACCCAGCGCGGTGCCAAGCACTTGCGCGAGCTGGCGGCTTTGGCCCGCCAGGGCATTCGTGCGGTGCAGCTGTACTGCGTGAACCTGACCGGCATCGAGGCGGTACGCCCAGCCGATGAAATCGACCTTGCCTATGCCAACGCCCTGCGCGCTGCGGTGGCCGACGGGGTCGAGGTGTTGGCCTACGGGGTACGCCTGGATGACGAGCAGATCATCATCGACCGCCGGCTACCGGTGTTGCTCAACCCCTGAGCCAGATGCCCTGGCTGTCCTCATGGCAGTCCAGGGCCTGCAGCATTTCGCCTTCGCAGGGGCCGGCCACGCATTCACCACTCTCGATCAGAAACAGCGCGCCATGATGGGCACAGTGGATCAGGCTGGCACTGTCGTCAAGAAAGGCATCTTGCGCCCAGTTCAGCGGGATGCCGCGGTGAGGGCAGCGGTTGCGGTACAGGTACACCTGGCCCTGACGGCGCACGCCGAACAGGTCGATGCCGTCTACGCTGAAGGCGCGGCTATGGCCCTCGGCCAGGGCCGTGGAAGGACAAAGAAAATGCATTGCAGGGAAGGCTCGTGAAACAAAGTGATGGCTTGACGCGTCAATGCGAATAATTATCAAATTGCCCGCATTTGCTGCGCCGGCTGCCTATGGTGCGCAGTTCCGCTGCCCGCCACAAGGCGTGCGGCCCGCCTTCAGAAGGAATCCGATGATGCGCCGTCCCGCTGGCTTGCTCGCCCTGTGCGTAGTTTTCGTTGCTTCCACTCAGGCCTTGGCCGCCGAATTGCCGCAGCGCTGGGTCAGCGCCGGCGGGGCGCTGAGCGAGTGGATCAGTGAACTGGGTGGCGAGCCACGCCTGGTGGGCGTCGATACCACCAGCCAGCACCCCGCGTCGCTGAAGGCCTTGCCGAGTGTTGGTTATCAGCGGCAGTTGTCGGCCGAGGGCATTCTCAGCCTGCATCCGGATGTGCTGGTGGGTACCGAGGAGATGGGGCCGCCGCCGGTGCTGGCGCAGGTGCGCAAAGCAGGCGTGCCGGTCGAGTTGTTTTCCAGTCAGGCCGATCTGGCTGCCGTTGACCAGAATCTCAAGCACTTGGGCACCTTGCTCGGTGCCGAGGACAAAGCCGCACAGTTGGCGGCGGGCTATCATCAGCAACTCGAAGCGCTGCAATCGCAGGTCAGGCAGGCTCAGCAGCATCATCAGGCGCCAGGTGTGCTGCTGCTGGTTGGGCATGCCGGCGCCCGGCCGCTGATTGCCGGGCAGGGCACTGCAGGTGACTGGGTGCTCCGCCAGGCGGGGGGGCGCAACCTTGCCGAACACCAGGGCTACAGGAATTTCTCCAGTGAGGCGCTGGCAGCGCTCGACCCGGATGTCGTAGTGTTTTCCGATCGTGCGTTGAGCGGTGAGCAGGCCTTGCAGGCGTTGGTCAAAGAGAACCCTGCGTTGGCCGCTTCCCGAGCAGTGCGCGACAAGCGCCTGGTATCGCTCGACCCGACCTTGCTGGTGGGAGGTCTCGGCCCCCGCCTGCCAACCGCCATGCAGGAGCTGGCGACAGCGTTCTACCCGGCAAGCGCTGCCAAATGAAACAGCGTATCCCGCCGCGAACGCTTTTTGTTTGCCTGGCTTTGCTGTGCCTGCTGGCCATCTGGCTGTCGCTGGCCCTTGGGCCGGTCAGCCTGCCGCCAGGGGATACCTTGCGCGCCGGCCTGCGTTTGCTCGGGCTGCCAATTGCCGCTGACGGCCTGGAACAGGCAGACATGATCCTTGGCCAGATCCGCATGCCCCGGACGCTGCTGGGGCTGGCCGTGGGCGCTGTGCTGGCGCTTTCCGGAGTGGCCATGCAGGGCCTGTTCCGCAACCCGTTGGCCGACCCCGGCCTGGTCGGTGTCGCCAGTGGTGCGGCGCTGGGGGCGGCGGTGGCGATTGTCGGCGGCAGCTGGCTAGGGGGTGTCCCGGAAGGGCTTGCCCCGTACCTGCTGTCGGCCTGCGCTTTCATCGGCGGGCTGGGCGTCACGGCGCTGGTGTACCGATTGGGACGGCGTGAGGGGCAGACCAACGTCGCCACGATGATGCTGGCCGGCATTGCGCTGACAGCGCTCGGCGGCTCGGCGGTGGGGCTGTTTACCTACCTGGCCGATGACGCCACGCTGCGCACGCTGACCTTCTGGAATCTGGGCAGCCTCAATGGAGCCAGTTACGAGCGGCTCTGGCCTTTGTTGCTGATCACTGCGGGGGTGGCGCTCTGGCTGCCGCGCCGGGCTCAGGCGCTCAATGCGTTATTGCTCGGTGAATCGGAAGCGCGGCATCTGGGCATCGAAGTGGAGCGGCTCAAGCGCGAGCTGGTGTGCTGCACGGCTTTAGGGGTTGGCGCTGCAGTCGCCGCAGCGGGGCTGATCGGCTTCGTTGGCCTGGTGGTGCCACATCTGGTGCGGTTGCTGGCTGGCCCCGACCATAGGGTATTGTTGCCAGCCTCGCTGTTGGCCGGTGGGGCCTTGCTGTTGTTTGCCGACCTGGTGGCGCGCTTGGCGTTGGCCCCGGCTGAATTGCCCATTGGTATCGTGACCGCATTCATCGGTGCCCCGTTCTTCCTGTTTTTGCTGGTTCGAGGGCGTAATTGATGCTTGAGGTCCAAAACCTGCATCTGCGCCGAGGCAGCAATGAAGTGCTGCATGACATCAATCTGCAGCTGGAGCCTGGGCAGGTGCTGGGCGTGCTGGGGCCTAATGGCGCGGGTAAGAGCAGCCTGCTGGGGGCATTGTGCGGCGAGCTCACGCCAAGCCACGGGCAGGTGACCCTGCAGGGTAGAGCCCTGGCTCAATGGCCGGGCCAGGCTCGGGCACAGCGCCTGGCGGTGCTGCCACAGGTATCCAGCCTGGGCTTCGCCTTCCGTGTCGAGGAGGTAGTCGGCATGGGGCGGCTGCCCCACGGCAGTGGTCGGCAGCGTGACCGGGAGATCGTCGAGGCAGCGTTGCGTGCCGCGGATGCCTGGCACCTGGTTGAGCGCAGTTACCTGGCGCTGTCCGGTGGTGAGCGCCAACGTGTGCACCTGGCACGGGTTCTGGCCCAGCTCTGGCCGGGGGAAAAGGGGACCACGCTGTTGCTCGACGAACCGACTTCCATGCTCGATCCTTTGCATCAGCATACGACGCTGGAAACCGTACGCAGCTTCGCCGACCGTGGTGCAGCAGTGCTGGTGATCCTGCATGACCTCAACCTGGCTGCACGCTACTGCGATCGTGTCCTGCTTCTCGAAAGCGGCCGCTGCCATGCCCTGGCCAGTCCGCGGGAGGTGCTGACACCTGTGTCACTCAAGGCCGTGTTCGGCATCGACGTGCTGGTGCAGGCGCACCCGGAACGTGGCCACCCGCTGATCATTACCCGCTAGGAGGCACTGCCCATGGGTCATCCTTTGCTGTGCGTTTCATTGCTGTGCCTGGCGCTGGCGCTGGGTGGCTGTCAGGCCAACCTGCCGCCGTTGCCGGCCTGGCAAAGCAGCGAGGGGCGGGATAACGCCGAACTGGGGCAGATTCACGATCTGGCCAGTGGACAGGTGATCAGCCCCGAACAGCTGGTCGAGCGCCTGGCCCATGCGCCACGGGTGTTGATCGGCGAGAAGCATGACAACCCGGATCATCACGCCTTGCAGCTGTGGTTGATGCGTGCGCTGCAGCTGCGCCGGGCGCAGGGCAGCCTGTTGCTGGAAATGCTGCAGCCCGAGCAGCAGGCCGGCGTCGATGCGCTCGCCGGGCGAGCGCAACTGCCACAGGACCTGCCCAAGGCCCTGGCCTGGGACGACGGCTGGGACTGGCAATTGTACGGCCCTATTGTGCGAGAAGCCTTGCAACACCATGTGCCGCTGTTGGCGGCCAACCTGTCACCCACAGAGATGCGCCAGGCCTATCGGCACCCTGCGGTTATGTCGGGAACCCATTCCAATGCGCCAGCGGTACGGGCGGCACTGCTCGAACAGGTGAAGCAGGGGCATTGTGGCCTGTTACCGGAAAGCCAGCTGCCAGCGATGCTGGCTGTGCAGCAACAGCGGGATCGGCGTATCGCCGAACGGCTGCTGGCGGCGCCGCAGCCAGCGTTGCTGTTGGCCGGGTCGTTCCATGCGCGCAAGGACTTGGGGGTGCCTTTGCACCTTGCCGATCTTGGCGCGACGGGCGAGAGCAAAGTGGTGCTGCTGGCCGAAGCGGGTGAGCAGGTCAAAAGCGGGATGGCCGACTTTGTCTGGTACACGGCGGCGATGCCCGGGCAGGACTACTGCGCGCAGTTGCGCCAATAGCTAAGACGCCTCTGGGCGGGGTGAACCTGCGGGCAAAAAAAGACCCGGCAAAATGCCGGGTCAATAACCGTGATTAGCCTGATGAGGAGATAATCTGAGAGTCCGAACCAGGGGCTCTTAGTTTATCCAACCAGTCTCGCGACCAGTTGTGATAATCATAACGATTCTCATTTAATCGTCAACACCCTTCTCGCGTTTATTTCAGTTTTTTTTGGCGATAGGGCATTTCGCATCCAGTTGTTGATTGAGCGCTTCCTTGCGTTCGGCTGGCAAATCGTTCCAGTGCATGTCCAGCAATGCACCTTCAATGGCGTACAACAGCACCTTCGACGCCCTGAACCCTCGCGTTTTCACGGCCTGATAGGCGCCCACCGCGCCGAGCCGGCGCAAGTCCGACGCGCTGTGGATACCCGCCGCATGCAACCACTGTGCAGAGGTCTTGCCAAGATTCTTCAGGTGCTGCAATTCATCGTTCATCGAGCCTCCTTGCGATGGCTGAACGGGTCTAGGGGATAAATCGCGAGCAGGTCAGAGAGGAGTGTAGCGGGGGTTGGAAAATGCGCGGCCTTTTGCCATCGGGGACGACGAGCTGACAGGGGCAGCCTGTGCCGGCCTCTTCGCGGGTGAACCCGCTCCCACAGGTACTACGCCAATCTCGATGTCGGCAGAGAACCTTGTGGGAGCGGGTTTACCCGCGAAGGGGCCAGTACACAAAAGCGGAGGACTTACAGGCCTGGCAGACGCTGGCGAATCTGGTCGATCACCTGGTCCATGCCGCTGGCTTCCTGGGTATCGATGCGGGTGCTGTTTGCCAGCTCCTGGGCATCCAGTGGCTCACGGCTGGCCTGCTGGGCCTTGACCACTTCAAGCGTGGCATCCGACGGGTCGCTGTTCTCGGCCTGGCGCTGCTCCAGCCAGCTGGCGATCACCGCTTCCGGTGCATGGCAGTCGAGGATCAGGAATGGCACGCCAGTCTCGTTGGCCACTGCTGCTGCGGCCTGGCGCTGTTCAGCCTTGAGGTAGGTGGCATCGAGCACCACCGGGAAGCCGGCACGCAAGATCGTCGCCGCCAGCGCGTGCAGGCGCTGGTAGGTGGCCACGCTGGCGTCCTGGTCATAGATCCCGGCCGCGAGTTGGCCGGCGTTCTGCGCCTGCTGTTCGCCGAACAGGCGCTTGCGCTCCACATCCGAACGCAGGCGAACCGCGCCCAGCGCCTCGACCAGGCGC
This sequence comes from Pseudomonas sp. NBRC 111130, assembly GCF_001320485.1. Classification (NCBI taxonomy): domain Bacteria; kingdom Pseudomonadati; phylum Pseudomonadota; class Gammaproteobacteria; order Pseudomonadales; family Pseudomonadaceae; genus Pseudomonas; species Pseudomonas sp. NBRC 111130. The sequence goes on along the minus strand of NZ_BCBG01000025.1, from coordinate 11,133 downwards.
ATGGCCACGTGGCTCTTGCCCACTGCCGACACGCCATGGGTGATAGCAAGCAGGCGGGAAGGAATGGCGCTGTAGCTTTCCGCCAGGTTGGCGTAGTTGCGGTAGGTGCGCAGGGTCGTGGCGCGCTGCACGGCGTCGGCATCGGCCGACAGGCTGAACAGGGCGACCTTGGCCCGTACCAGTGCGCGGTAGGCCTTGTAGAAGTTCAGCAGTTCCAGGCCGGCGTAGTCGCCGGTCAGCTCCAGGTACTGGCTGATGAAGCGGCGGGCCAGGCACTTGAGGCCACGGTCTTCCAGGTCCATGGCCAGGAAACCGATGTCGGCGTAGACGTCAGTCAGGCGGAACGGCTCGTTGAACTCGATGCAGTCGAAGATCACCACCTTGCCATCGATCAGGGTCGCGTTGCCCAGGTGAATGTCACCGTGGCACTCGCGGATGAAACCATTGGCCTTGCGCGCCTGGAGCAGGCCATGCAGGCGCTCGAAGCTGCTGCGCGCCCAGGCCTGGAGGTTGTCCAGTTGCTGCAGGTCGGCTTTGTCGCTGAGGAACGGGCGGATCTGCTCGAAGTTCTGCTCGACCGGAGCCATCACGCTTTCCGGGGTGCCCAGCGGATGCTCCGGCGACACTTTCGGTGCCTGCAGGTGGAATTCGGCAATCTGCCGGGCCATCTGGTCGATGTGGCTGGTATTCAGCTCGCCATTGGCCTGCAGGGTGTTGAGCATCTGGCCTTGGGGGAACTGGCGCATCTTCAGTACATATTCGATCGCTTCACCTTCACCACCGATCTGTGGCGCTTCGGCGCTGCCGGTGATTGGCAGGACCTCAAGGTACAGGCCGTCGGTCAGGCGCTGGTTCAGGCGCAGCTCTTCGTTACAGAAATGCTGGCGCTGGCCCAGGCTGGTGAAGTCGAGGAAGCCGAAGTTCATCGGCTTCTTGATCTTGTAGGCGTACTCGCCGGTGAGCAGGACCCAGGAGATGTGCGTCTCGATGAGCTGGAACCCGTCCACGGGATGAGGGTACAGGGCAGGGTTCTGCAACGCGTTGATCAAGGCTTGGCTCACGGGAAATCCTTCCGGGGACAGGGAATTCGAAAGCGCCATTATGGTCAATGGTGCCGTCCCTGCCTACCGCCAGAGGGCGCCTGCCTACCCTTCATAAAGTGCGTATAATCCGCCGCCATGACTCGAACCCGAAATCCCCGTACCCCTCAGAAACGCCCGACCGGCCGCTCGCGCGCCTGGCTGGGCTGGGCCTTGAAGCTCAGCCTGGTCGGCCTGGTGATCGTCGCCGGCTTCGCGGTTTACCTTGATGCCATCGTTCAGGAGAAGTTCTCCGGCAAGCGCTGGACCATCCCGGCCAAGGTGTATGCCCGGCCGCTGGAGCTGTTCAGCGGCCAGAAACTGAGCAAGAACGACTTCCTCACCGAACTCGACGCCCTCGGTTACCGGCGTGAAAGCGCGGCCAACGGCCCGGGCGCGGCGGCGGTCAACGGCAATACCGTCGACCTCAATACACGTGGCTTCCAGTTCTACGAGGGTATGGAGCCTGCGCAGTTCGTGCGTGTGCGCTTCTCCGGCGACTATGTGGCAGACCTCGCCGGTGCCAACGGCAAGAAACTCGACGTGGTACGCCTTGAGCCGCTGATGATCGGCGGCATCTACCCGAAGAACCTCGAAGATCGCATCCTGATCAAGATCGACCAGGTGCCGCCATACCTGCTCGAAACCCTGGTAGCCACCGAGGACCGGGACTTCTACAGCCACTTCGGCGTGTCGCCCAAGTCCATCGCCCGGGCCATGTGGGTCAACACTTCGGCCGGTTCGATGCGCCAGGGCGGCAGTACCCTGACCCAGCAGCTGGTGAAAAACTTCTACCTGACCAGCGAGCGTAGCCTCACCCGTAAGCTGACTGAAGCGATGATGGCCGTGCTGCTGGAAATGCATTACGACAAGCGCGAGATCCTCGAGGCCTACCTCAACGAAGTATTCGTCGGCCAGGATGGCCAGCGCGCCGTGCATGGCTTCGGCCTGGCCAGCCAGTTCTTCTTCAGCCAGCCGCTGTCGGAGCTGAAACTGCACCAGATCGCCTTGCTGGTTGGCATGGTCAAGGGGCCGTCTTATTACAACCCGCGGCGTTACCCTGACCGTGCGCTGGCGCGGCGTAACCTGGTCCTCGACCTGGTCGCCGAGCAAGGCGTGGCCAGCCAGGCGGAGGTCGATGCGGCGAAGAAGATGCCGTTGGGCGTAACCAAGCGCGGCAGCCTGGCCGACAGTTCGTTCCCGGCATTCCTTGACCTGGTCAAGCGCCAGTTGCGCCAGGACTACCGTGACGAAGACTTGACCGAGGAAGGCCTGCGCATCTTCACCAGCTTCGACCCGATCCTGCAGATGAAGGCTGAAACCTCCATGGCCGAAACCTTCAAGCGCCTGGCCGGGCGTAAAGGTGCCGACGAGGTGGAATCGGCGATGGTCGTGACCAACCCGGAAACCGGCGAGGTGCAGGCATTGATCGGCAGCCGCCAGTCCGGGTTTGCGGGCTTCAACCGTGCCATCGACGCCGTGCGGCCGATCGGCTCGCTGGTCAAGCCGGCGGTGTACCTGACCGCGCTGGAGCAGCCAAGCAAGTACACCCTGACCTCCTGGGTGCAGGACGAACCGTTCTCGGTAAAAGGAGCCGATGGCCAGGTATGGCGCCCGCAAAACTATGACCGGCGTTCGCACGGTACGATCTACCTGTACCAGGGCCTGGCCAACTCGCTGAACCTGTCGACTGCCAAGCTCGGCCTGGAAGTCGGTGTGCCGAATGTGATCAAGACCATTGGCCGCCTCGGCGTCAACGTCGATTGGCCAGCCTTCCCGGCAATGCTGCTGGGTGCTGGCGGCATGTCGCCCATGCAAGTCGCGACGATGTACCAGACCATCGCCAACGGTGGCTTCAACACGCCGATGCGCGGCATCCGCAGCGTGCTCACGGCCGAGGGCGAGCCGCTCAAGCGCTACCCGTTCCAGATCCAGCAGACCTTCGACCCAGGTGCTATCTACCTGGTACAGAACGCCATGCAACGGGTGATGCGTGAAGGTACCGGTCGCTCGGTCTACAACGTGCTGCCAAGCTCGCTGACCCTGGCGGGCAAGACCGGCACCAGTAACGATTCACGCGACAGCTGGTTCTCTGGCTTCAGCCAGGACCTGCTGGCAGTGGTGTGGATGGGCCGAGACGACAACGGCAAGACGCCATTTACCGGTGCCACCGGCGCCCTGCAGGTGTGGACCAGCTTCATGAAGAAGGCCGACCCGCTGCCATTGGACATGCCACAGCCAGACAATGTGGTGCAGGCCTGGATCGATCCGTACAGCGGCCATGGTTCTGACAGAAGCTGTCCGGGCGCCGTGCAGATGCCGTATATTCGCGGCAGTGAACCGCCCGCCGGAGCGACCTGCGGCGGTGAGCAGAATCCCGTAGAGTCGGTCATGGACTGGGTCAAGGGCTGGATGAACTGAGCCCAACGCAGCATTGATGAGGTGTGAATTGAAAAAGTGGCTGTTTCCTGCCGTGACGGCGCTGGTAGTGCTCCAGGGTTGCTCCAGCGTGCCGCGAGGCAACATTCCGGTGGTGGACTCGAGCACCCGGGTGTCCAATAGTGAGCGCGTCCAGGCCCACCGTTCGGCGGGCATGAGCAACGGCACCGCGCAGGCACAGTCGCTGCCAGAGGACTCGGGCGTGACCGTGATGATTCCGCAAGGCGCGGGGGCCGCAGGCATCCAGACCTTCCCGGCGGGCAGTAGCGCGGCGCCAATCAGCACCGGCCCTATCACGCCAGGCCCTGTGACTTCGGCGCCGATCACGACAAACCCTAACCCGATCGCTGACGAACCCTTCGATATCGCATCGATGAACAGCGCGCCGGCCGCATCCAGCGCGCCGACCGGCATCCCGCGCAGCAGTGCCGCTTCCGGTGGTCTCTCGGCCGATGAACAGCTTGATGGCCCGGTACTGGCGCTGCTGACCACCGCTCAGTCGCAGCAGGGCAGCGGTGACTTCAACGGTGCCGCCTCGAGCCTGGAGCGCGCCCAGCGCATTGCCCCGCGCGAGCCTCAGGTGCTGTTCCGCCTGGCCCAGGTGCGCCTGTCGCAGGGCGACGCGCCACAGGCCGAGCAACTGGCCCGCCGTGCGTTGACCTACGCCAATGGCCGCCCCGACCTGCAGGCCGAGCTGTGGAACACCATCGCCCAGGCCCGCGATAAGCAGGGTGACAGCGCCGGTGCCGCCTTGGCGCGGCAGAAAGCGCGGGTCAGCTCGTGATGATCGAGCAACGCGTTCTCGATATCGCCGACCACCTGCTGCTCATCGAGCGTGAGCTGCAGGTGCAAGGCTGGTGGGATGATGAGCCGCCGAGCGACGACGCGCTGGCCAGTACCGTTCCTTTCGCGGTCGACACGCTGAGCTTCGAGCAGTGGTTGCAGTGGATCTTCCTGCCACGCATGAAGATCATCATCGAACTCGGCCACCCCCTGCCCAATGCCTCGAGCATCCTGGTGATGGCGGAAACCGTGTTCACCGATCGTCCGGAAGAAAGTCGCGAGCTGCGCCGCCTGTTGGCAGCATTCGATCAATTGATCGCTCCTTCCGCCTGATTTCTTCAGTTTTTCCTTCAAGGGCCGCAGATTGTGGCCCTTTTTTATTAAATTCTTATTTTTTCTGCTGCTGACTCGGTTTTTAGTGGTGGCAGGAATTCATCTTCGGGAAAAATTGGCAATAATTTTTCTTGACTTGTAGGCGCCAAATCACAAGAATCCAGATTCCGCTGTAGAGGGACTGCCAGAAGCAGACCCGCTAGGCAGATCATGAGGCGCACACCCGCGCCGCCTGTTACACCCCGCAACGCGTTACCTCGCGCTGGGTGGGAAACCCCCGCAACATCTGGGGAGCTCCCAATACTTGCTCAGTCAGTGCTGACGTTCGCTCATGCTCTGCTTGGCAGTAAACCTATTAAGACCCGTCCACTAGGGACGGTATTCTGGCGTTTTAGAGGTGAACAACGTGGAGCTTTTATCTGGCGCTGAGATGGTCGTCCGCTTCTTGCGTGACGAAGGCGTTAAGCACATCTACGGGTACCCTGGTGGTGCTCTCCTTCATGTTTATGACGCGCTGTTCAAAGAGCCGGAAGTGGAACACATCCTGGTTCGTCACGAGCAGGCGGCAACCCATATGGCGGACGGCTACGCCCGCGCCACCGGCAAGGCCGGCGTGGTGCTGGTAACCTCCGGTCCGGGCGCGACCAATGCCATTACCGGCATTGCCACCGCCTACATGGATTCGATTCCGATGGTCATCCTGTCCGGCCAGGTGCCTAGCACCATGGTAGGTACCGATGCCTTCCAGGAAACCGACATGATCGGTATCTCGCGGCCGATCGTGAAGCACAGCTTCATGATCAAGAACCCGACCGAGATCCCTGAAGTACTCAAGAAAGCCTTCTACCTGGCGCAATCCGGTCGCCCGGGCCCGGTCGTGGTCGACATTCCAAAAGATATGACCAACCCGGCCGAGAAGTTCGAGTACGTCTATCCGAAGAAGGTCAAGCTGCGCTCTTACAGCCCGGCTGTGCGCGGTCATTCCGGCCAGATCCGCAAGGCTGCCGAAATGCTCCTGGCGGCCAAGCGCCCGATCGTCTATGCCGGTGGCGGCGTGATCCTCGGCGGTGGCTCCGAAGCCCTGACCGAAATCGCCAAGTCACTGAATCTGCCGGTCACCAACACCCTGATGGGGTTGGGTGGCTTCCCGGGGACCGACCGTCAGTTCCTCGGCATGCTCGGCATGCACGGCAGCTTCACTGCCAACATGGCCATGCACAATGCCGACGTGATCTTTGCTGTCGGCGCGCGTTTCGACGACCGCGTGGTCAATGGCCCGGCCAAGTTCTGCCCGAATGCCAAGATCATCCATGTCGACATCGACCCGGCGTCGATTTCCAAGATGATCAAAGCCGACGTGCCGATCGTTGGCCCGGTCGACAGCGTGCTCGGCGAAATGCTTGGCATCCTCAAGGAAATCGGCGAGCAGCCTGACAAGGTGGCGCTGGATGCCTGGTGGAAGCAGATCGACGAATGGCGTGGCAATGGCGAGCTGTTCCCTTATGACAAGGGCGACGGCAACGTCATCAAACCGCAAAAAGTCATCGAGACCCTGTGCGAAGTGACCCATGGCGATGCTTTCGTCACCTCGGACGTTGGCCAGCACCAGATGTTCGCGGCGCAGTACTACCGCTTCAACAAGCCGAACCGCTGGATCAACTCCGGTGGCCTGGGCACCATGGGCTTCGGCTTCCCGGCAGCGATGGGCGTCAAGCTCAACTTCCCGGATCAGGACGTTGCCTGCGTGACTGGTGAAGGCAGCATCCAGATGAACATCCAGGAGCTGTCCACCTGCATGCAGTACGGCTTGCCGGTGAAGATCGTCAACCTTAACAACGGTGTATTGGGCATGGTCCGCCAATGGCAGGACATGGCCTACAACGGTCGTCATTCGCACTCGTACGTCGAGTCGCTGCCTGACTTCATCAAGCTGGCCGAGGCCTACGGCCATGTGGGTATCCGCATCACCAGCCTGAAAGATCTCAAGCCGAAGCTGGAAGAAGCGTTTGCGATGAAGGACCGCCTGGTGTTCATCGACATCGCGGTCGACCGCAGCGAGCACGTCTATCCGATGCAGATCAAGGATGGCTCGATGCGTGACATGTGGCTGAGCAAGACGGAGCGTACCTGATATGCGGCACATCATTTCCCTGCTGCTGGAAAACGAACCCGGTGCTCTGTCCCGTGTGGTCGGCCTGTTCTCCCAGCGCAACTACAACATTGAAAGCCTGACCGTGGCGCCGACCGAAGACCCGACCCTGTCGCGTCTGACGCTGACCACCGTTGGCCATGACGAAGTGATTGAACAAATCACCAAGAACCTGAACAAGCTGGTCGAAGTGGTAAAACTGGTCGACCTGTCGGAAAGCGCCCACATCGAGCGTGAACTGATGCTGGTCAAGGTCAAGGCCACCGGTGCCCAGCGCGCCGAGATCAAGCGCACCACGGATATCTTCCGTGGCCAGATCGTCGATGTGACCGCCAGCGTGTACACCGTGCAGCTGAGCGGCACCAGCGACAAGCTGGACAGCTTCATCCAGGCGATCGGCACCGCATCGATTCTCGAAACCGTGCGCAGTGGCGTTACCGGCATCGCCCGTGGCGACAAAGTGCTCAGCATCTAAATTCAAAAATTAGCGATGGCTCCGCAGGGGCCGAGATATAACCAGGGGTATTTTCATGAAAGTTTTCTACGATAAAGACTGCGACCTTTCCATCATCCAGGGTAAGAAAGTCGCCATCATCGGTTACGGTTCTCAGGGCCACGCTCAGGCGTGCAACCTGAAGGACTCCGGTGTAGATGTCACCATCGGTCTGCGTAAAGGTTCGGCCACCGTTGCCAAGGCTGAAGCCCATGGCCTGAAAGTGACCGACGTTGCCTCCGCTGTCGCTGCCGCCGACCTGGTCATGATCCTGACCCCGGACGAGTTCCAGGGCCAGCTGTACAAGCAGGAAATCGAGCCGAACATCAAGAAGGGCGCTACCCTGGCCTTCTCCCACGGCTTCGCCATCCACTACAACCAGGTTGTTCCACGTGCCGACCTCGACGTGATCATGATCGCGCCAAAAGCACCGGGCCACACCGTGCGTTCCGAGTTCGTCAAAGGTGGCGGTATCCCTGACCTGATCGCTATTTACCAGGACGCCTCCGGCAATGCCAAGAACGTCGCCCTGTCGTACGCTTCGGGCGTAGGCGGCGGCCGTACCGGTATCATCGAAACCACCTTCAAGGACGAGACCGAAACCGACCTGTTCGGTGAGCAGGCTGTTCTGTGTGGTGGTACCGTCGAGCTGGTCAAAGCCGGCTTCGAAACCCTGGTTGAAGCAGGCTACGCGCCAGAAATGGCCTACTTCGAGTGCCTGCACGAGCTGAAGCTGATCGTTGACCTCATGTACGAAGGCGGCATCGCCAACATGAACTACTCGATCTCCAACAACGCCGAGTACGGTGAGTACGTCACCGGTCCGGAAGTCATCAACGAAGAATCCCGCAAGGCCATGCGTAACGCTCTGAAGCGCATCCAGGACGGTGAGTACGCGAAGATGTTCATCTCCGAAGGTGCTACCAACTACCCATCGATGACCGCCAAGCGCCGCAACAACGCCGCTCACGGCATCGAGATCATCGGCGAGCAGCTGCGTTCGATGATGCCTTGGATCTCGGCTAACAAAATCGTCGACAAGACCAAGAACTAAGTCTTATCGAAAGATGAAAAACGCGGCTTCGGCCGCGTTTTTTCGTTCTGGCAGTCAGCTTCTGGTATAAAGCAGACCAGTGGCTCGCCGTCAGAACCAGTTTTGCGGGCCCGTGTCGAACATTTTCCATCCTGTTGCAAGGTACCCTCCATGAGCGAACGTCCCGAAGAGCCGAACAAGCCCTCCGACGCCGAAAGCCTGCTACCTGTCGATGAGCACGTTGAAGAAGGGCATGACGCCGAAGGGCGCAAGGTGCGCCATCGCGGCATCTATCTGCTGCCCAACCTTTTCACCACCGCCAACCTGTTTGCCGGTTTCTATTCCATCATCAGCTCGATGAGTGCGCAGAGCGCTGGCGATCCACGCGAGGCGAGCAAGTATTTCGCCTTTGCCGCCATTGCGATCTTCGTGGCCATGGTGCTCGACGGCCTCGATGGTCGTGTGGCGCGCATGACCAATACCCAGAGCGCCTTCGGTGCCGAGTACGACTCGCTATCGGACATGGTCGCCTTCGGTGTGGCCCCGGCCCTGCTGGCCTTCGGCTGGGCGCTGGGTGACATGGGCAAGGTCGGCTGGATGGTCGCCTTCATCTATGTAGCGGGTGCGGCGTTGCGTCTGGCGCGTTTCAATACCCAGGTTGGCACTGCCGACAAGCGCTACTTCATCGGCCTGGCCAGTCCGGCCGCCGCCGGTGTGGTCGCCGGTACCGTCTGGGCATTCAGCGACTATGGCATTCAGGGCTCCAAGCTGTCGTTCCTGGTGGCACTGCTGGTTGCCGCTGCGGGCATGCTGATGGTCAGCAACATCAAGTACAACAGCTTCAAGGAGCTGGACCTCAAGGGGCGCGTGCCGTTCGTGGCGATCCTCGCGGTGGTGCTGGTGTTTGCCGTGGTGTTCAGCGACCCGCCGCGCATCCTGCTGCTGATCTTCCTCGCCTATGCGGCATCGGGGCCGATCCAGTTCCTGCTGCGCGGGCGTCGGCGCAAAGCGTGATAATTCCTTAACGCTGGAATAACCCTCCGGCTCCATAGTCTTACTGGTACATCCGTTATCCAGTGGTGTGGAGCCGACCATGCTCATCAAGCTTCCCAAGTCTTCCGACTGCAAGGCAGCGGAGATCACTCCTGAAGGTATCTACCTTTCCCGTCGTACTCTGCTCGGTGGCTCGCTGGCCGGTCTGGCCTTGGGCGCATTGCCCGGCGGGGCGAGCGCAGCTGATGTGTCGCGCTATGCCGATGTGGCGCCCGGCGCCGCGCCCCGCTGGTTTACCGACAAGCTCGCTGCTGCACGTTGGCAGGCTGTGACGGTCAAGGATGAGGCGATCACGCCATTCAAGGACGCCACCCATTACAACAACTTCTATGAGTTCGGCCCGGACAAGGGCGACCCGGCCGCCAATGGCGACAGCCTGAAGACCGAACCCTGGTCGGTGGTGGTGGATGGTGAGGTGGGCAAGCCGGGGCGCTATGCGCTGGAAGACTTCGTCAAACCCTACCAGCTGGAAGAGCGCATTTATCGGTTGCGTTGCGTCGAGGCGTGGTCGATGGTCATTCCGTGGCTGGGGTTCCCCTTGGCACAGGTGCTCAAGCAGGTCGAGCCTACGTCGAAGGCGCGCTATGTCCGTTTCGAGACGTTGAAGGATCCCGAGCACATGGCGGGGCAGCGTTCGGGGTTTGCCTTGATCGACTGGCCATACAGAGAAGGTTTGCGTCTGGATGAGGCGATGCATCCTTTGGCGATTCTGGCGGTAGGCATGTATGGCCGGGAGCTACCCAATCAGAACGGTGCGCCGTTACGCCTGGTAGTACCTTGGAAGTACGGCTTCAAAAGTATCAAGTCGATCGTGCGCATCAGCCTGGTGGCCGAGCAGCCAGGAACAACCTGGCAGGGGTTGGCGCCGGATGAGTATGGCTTCTATGCCAATGTGAATCCGACCGTTGATCATCCGCGCTGGACTCAGGCGCGGGAGCGCCGTTTGCCCAGTGGGCTGTTCAGTCCGAATGTGCGGCAGACACAGATGTTCAATGGTTACGCCGATGAAGTGGCGTCACTGTATAGCGGGCTCGATCTGCGGAAGAACTATTGATGCGCTATCCCTGGTTGCGACTGGGTATCTTTGTCGTGGGGTGCCTGTTTCCCGTGTGGTGGTTGTACGAGGCCGCGATGGGCCTGCTTGGCCCGGACCCTGGGAAAATCTTCATGGACCGCCTTGGGCTTGGAGCGCTGACCTTCCTGCTGGTGACTTTGAGCATGACGCCGCTGCAGAAGCTTTCGGGCTGGTCGGGCTGGATCGTGGTGCGGCGGCAGCTGGGGTTATGGGTATTTGCCTATATCGTGCTGCACATCCTGGCCTATCTGTTCTTTATTCTGGGACTGGATTGGGGGCAGTTGGCGGTCGAGCTACGTAAGCGGCCTTACATTATTGTCGGGGCGCTCGGCTTTCTTGGCCTGCTGGTGCTGGCGATTACCTCGAATCGGTATAGCCAGCGGCGACTGGGGGCGCGTTGGAAGAAGCTGCACAAGCTGGTGTACGGGGTGCTTGGACTGGGGTTGTTGCACTTCCTGTGGATCGTTCGGTCGGATCTGAGGGAGTGGGCTATTTATGCAGGCATTGGTGCTCTGCTCATGTTCATGCGGGTTCCTGCTGTTGCGCGGATCCTTACGAGGATTTTCCGTAGGCAGGGGAGGGTGCTCTGAGATGTTTTTGAAAGAAAAGGTTGACGGGGGTTCGAATCCCCTTATAATGCGCCCCACTTCCAGCGACATCGGGACGACAAACTCCTTGAAATTCAACGAGTTAGGC